>JBPCXC010000231.1:0-7750 GCA_051008875.1 bacterium | reverse complement strand
CCCGTGGAACTTCCCGCTGGCGATCTTCACCGGCCAGACCGGCGCCGCGCTCGCCGCCGGCAACTGCGTGATCGCCAAGCCGGCCGAGCAGACGCCGTTGATCGCCGCGCGCGCGGTCGCGTTGCTGCATCAAGCCGGCGTTCCTAGGTCAGCGTTGCATTGCCTGCCCGGCGACGGCGCGGTCGGCGCGCGACTGGCGGCGGACGCGCGCGTTGATGGCGTCGCCTTCACCGGCTCGACCGCCACCGCCAAGCGCATCCAACTCAGCCTGGCGCAGACCGCCGGACCGATCCGCAAGTTGATCGCCGAGACCGGCGGCGTCAACGCGATGATCGTCGACTCGTCCGCGCTGCCGGAGCAAGTCGTCGGCGACGTCATCGCCTCGTCGTTCCAAAGCGCCGGGCAACGTTGCTCGGCGGTGCGCGTGTTGTATCTGCAGCGCGAGGTCGCCGACGGCATCATCGAAATGCTGTGCGGCGCGATGATGGAGTTGCGCCTCGGCGACCCGCTCGCGATCGCCACCGACGTAGGCCCGATCATCGACCGCGCCGCGCGCGAACGATTGCGCGCGCATGTCGCGCAATGCCGTCGGCGCGGACGCAAAGTCGTGGTCGGTGCGCGCGCCGACGACTCGCACGACGCTGACTGCGCGCGCGGCTGCTTCTTCAGCCCGACGATCATCGAGATCGACGGCATCGCCGACCTCGACGCCGAAGTGTTCGGGCCGGTGCTGCACATCGCCCGCTTCGACGCCGCCGACCTCGAGCGCGTGGTGGACGACATCAACGCCCGCGGCCACGGCCTGACCTTCGGCTTGCACACGCGCATCCACTCTACCGCCGAGCGCGTCGCCGCGCGCATCAAAGTCGGCAACGCGTACATCAACCGCAACACCATCGGCGCGGTGGTCGGCGTGCAGCCATTCGGCGGCGAAGGCTTGTCCGGCACCGGACCGAAAGCCGGCGGGCCGCAATACTTGCACGCCTTCGCGCTCGAGCGCGCGATCAGCACCGACACCACCGCCGCCGGCGGCAACGCGTCGCTGCTGTCGATGGAGTCGATGGAGTCGTCGTAGTCGTCCGCCGCGACGACCGCTTCGGATTGACACATCAGCGACGCTGACGCACACTCGCGCGCGCAGTCAATCACCGACCACGACACCGCTCGCATGACTCCATCCAACCACCCGCGACTCGACCTCGACTTCGTGCGAAGTTGCTTCCCCGCGTTCGCGCAAACCTTGCCGGCGAACACCGCGTTCTTCGAGAACGCCGGCGGAAGTTATGTCGCCGGCGCGGTGCTGAACGAGTTGATGCGGTTCTATCGCGAGCACAAGGTGCAGCCGTATGGCGCGAGCCAAATCTGCCGCGTCGCCGGCGAGCGCATGGACGCCGGGCGCGCGACGATGGCGGACTTGCTCGGCGTGCACGCGGACACGATCACGCTCGGGCCGTCGACCACGCAGAACATCAACACCCTCGCACTCGCTTGCGCGACGCTGGTGGACGCCGACAGCCGCGTGATCGTCTCGGCGCAGGATCACGAGGCGAACATCGGCGCGTGGCAGCGGCTGTGCCGGCGCAGCGGCGCGGAGTTGGCGATCTGGGCGGTCGATCCGCAGTCGGGCGAGTTGTCGCTGGACGCGCTGCGGCGGATGATGGATGCGCGCACCAAAATCGTGTGCGTCACGCATAGTTCGAACATCGTCGGCACGATCAATCCGATCGAGGAAGTGATCGCGCTGTGCCGACAAAACGGCGCGCGCGCGGTTGTGGACGGCGTCTCGTATGCGCCGCATCAATGGCCGAACCTGCGCGCGCTGCGACCGGACGCGTATTGCTTCAGCACCTACAAGACCTATGCGACGCACTTGGGCGTGCTGTACACCGCGCCCGAGTTCGCCGCCGCGCTCGATCCGCAATGCCATTACTTCAACCGCGACTGCGCGCACAAGCGCCTCGACTCAGCCGGTCCCGATCACGCCTCCATCGCCGCGCTCGCCGGGCTGGGCGAATACTTCGCGGCGAGCCACGCGCATCATTTCCGCGACGACGACGCGAATCAAGACTCGGCGAATCGAAACTTGGCGGAGCAAGCGCAAGCGGTCTCGGCGCTGATGCACCGGCATGAAAGCGAATTGTGCGCGCCGCTGCTGGAGGCGTTGCGGGCGTTGCCGCTGCGCGTCATCGGACGCGCCGACATGCGCGGCCGCGAAGCCAACATCGCGCTGGTGTCCGAGCGCCATTCGTCGGCGCACTTGTCCGCCGCCCTCGCCGCGCGCGGCATCGCCGCCGGCCACGGCCACTTCTACGCCAAACGCCTGCTAGAAAACATCGGCCTGCGCGACAGCGAAGACGGCGTGCTGCGCATCAGCTTCGCGCATTACAACAGCGAAGCGGAAGTCGAACGAGTAATCGACGCGCTGCGGGCATTGCATTGACGCCGTCCGCCGCAGCGCACATTAGCAGTCCAACGTATGCTCGTACTCCCACTGGCTGATTGCCTTGGTGTATTCGTTCCATTCGTCGCGCTTGAGTTTGCAGTAGCTGGCGACCAGCGCTTCGCCGAGTTGCGCTTTCAGCGACTGGCTTTTCTCGGTGGCGCGGATGGCGTCGAGCAGGTTGAGCGGGAGTTTCTTCAGCCCTTTCGCCTTGTGCCCCTCGGTGTACATGTTGATGTCGAGGCGCTTGCCCGGGTCGCGCTTGTGCGCGATGCCGTCGAGGCCGGCGGCGAGGATGCCGGCTTGCATCAGGTATGGATTGGCGGCGCCGTCCATCAGGCGCATCTCGAAGCGTCCTTTGTCGGGGACGCGGATCATGTGGGTGCGGTTGTTGCCGGAGTAGCTGACCGCGTTCGGCGACCAAGTCGCGCCGGACAATGTGCGCGGCGCGTTGATGCGCTTGTAGCTGTTGACCGTTGGGTTGAAGATCGAGGCGAGCGCTTCGACGTTGTGCATGACGCCGCCGAGGAACTGATACGCGAGTTTGGACAAGCCGAGTTCGTCGCGCGCGCCGGCGAATAGATTCTTGCGCCCGGCGCGATCCCACAGCGACACATGCGCGTGGCAGCCGTTGCCGGTCAGATGCGCGAACGGCTTCGGCATGAAGGTCGCGCGCAAGCCGTGATCCTCGGCGATCTGCCGCGTCATGTACTTGAAGAACACATGCCGGTCGGCGGTCTTCAGACAGTCGTCGTAGTCCCAGTTCATCTCGAACTGGCCGTTGGCATCCTCGTGATCGTTCTGATACGGACCCCAGCCGAGCGCGATCATGCTGTCGCAAATCGCCGAGACCACATCGAACCTGCGCATCAACGCCGACTGGTCGTAGCACGGCTTCGCCTGGGTGTCGCGCGGATCGGAGATCGCATCGCCGTCCGGCTGGATCAAAAAATATTCGCATTCGACCCCGGTCTTCAGCCGATAACCCTGCTTCGCCGCCTTCGCAATCTGCGCCTTCAACGCCACCCGCGGCGACGCTTCGACCGGCCGCCCGTCCATCCACAAGTCGCTCGCCAGCCACGCCACCTCCGGCTTCCACGGAAGTTGAATCAAACTATCCGCGTCCGGCAACGCGAACATATCCGGATGCGCCGGCGTCATATCCAACCAAGCCGCAAACCCCGCAAACCCCGCGCCGTCCCTCTGCATATCCCCAATCGCCCGCGCTGGCACCAACTTCGCCCGCAACACGCCGAACAAATCGACGAAACTGATTAGGAAGTATTGAATCTTCTTTTGCTTTGCGATGGTGGATAGGTTAATCATGGTGGTCACCTCGGTGAAGTTGATTATTGTGGCATCAAAATTTTATCGTAATTACTTGATTGATTGCAGACGCAGTTCGTCCCAACCGCAATCTCCATCTTTAGCAGTGGTGGCGTAACTTCCGTATGCAGTGCTAATTGAATATCCACCGAACCCATTTTTTGCACGAAATGTCATCTGCACACTACGGCGGCCATTTTGCTCTATTCCGCTAATAGTTCGAATTTTCTCGAAACTATCAGGATCTCTCAATGTTCCTGATTTTTGCACATAGTATTTGAATAAATTCTCCATGAATACCTTACTGCAAGCTGCGACTTTTTTCGGTTCGACTTTTGCTTTAGGTTGCACATGTGTTTTCGCTTGCTCCTTTGCTGTATCTTGATTCGAAGAATTTGTGAATATCATTACCATAACAACAACCACGGAAACCCCTAGCACTATTCCCATTATTCCTCCAATGCTCGGCTTTTTCGCCCCGCAATGCGGACATGCACTTGCCATAACATCGAAGCGTTTCTTGCAGTTTTTGCATTTTATTAGCACCGCAAAAGGGTGATCTGCTCCGCAATGGTTACACTTGTCGGCATTGGACAATATTTTCTTTGCACAATGTGAGCAATTTTTCCTTTCTACTGCTGGATTTCCAATGCCACAATGCGGGCACGCTTCTGCATCTGACGATACTTTCTTCTTGCACTCAATACACTTAACTAAAGCCATTTTCGATTCCTCGCAATACAAATAATTACTGTTGCCATCCTGTTAAAACACCGCCCTCTAAATAAGCAAATCTGTATCCTGAAGAGTAGTGTTCCCAAACCCATTGCTCGCTAGCCGAATAAGTGGTCACAGTTTTGTTTATATCAGAGGGTAGTCCCCATGAAGCGATAATGGCACATTCGCTCATTCCTAATTTAAGTGTTCCGGCTTTTATTGCCGAAAAATCGGTTCTTTTAATAAGTCCCCGAGATACAAGAGCGGATCGAAACGCTTTCCACACGCCCGGCTTGTGCGGTTTCCCCAAACCCCATTTTTGGTGTTCGCCATATTTCAAAACATTGATCGCATAAGCGCAAAGTTCTGCGTCTGATTTGGTGGCTACATCATTCAAACTCCACGAGAAACTTGCGTTCTCCAGCGCTGCACAACTTGTCAAGATGACCGCCAGCCCAGCGATATATAAGGATTTTATGAGTTTCATTTTAATACTGTTAGTTGGTGATGTGGTTATCTTATCCTATCGTACACCCGGCACCCACTCCGTTCCCGCCAGCGGCACCTTCGCCATCGCCGCCGCTTCCACCGTCAACGCAACCAAGTCTTCCGGCTCCAAGTTGCGCACGTCGCTTTTGCCGGCGGCGCGAGTCAAGGTTTGTAGTTCTAACGTTAAGCAGCGCAGGTAGTTGGCGACGCGGCGGCCGGCGTCGGTTGGGTTCAGGCGTTGCCCTAACTCCGGGTCTTGGGTGGAGATGCCGGAGGGGTCGTTGCCGGCTTGGTAGTCGTCGTAGTAGCCGGCGCTGCTGCCGAGGGCGTTGTATTCGGATTCGAATTCGGGGTCGTTGTCGCCCATCGCGATCAGCGCGGCGGTGCCGATGGAGACGGCGTCGGCGCCGAGCGCGAGCGCCTTGGCGACGTCGGCGCCGGAGCGGATGCCGCCGGAGACGATCAACTGCACTTCGCGGTGCACGCCGATGTCCTGCAACGCTTCCACCGCGAGGCGCGTCGCCGGCAAAGTCGGGATGCCGACGTGCTCGATGAACACCTCTTGCGTCGCCGCGGTGCCGCCTTGCATGCCGTCCACCACGACCACATCGGCGCCCGCCTTGACCGCCAACTGCACGTCGTAGAACGGCCGGCTGGCGCCGACCTTGGCGTAGATCGGCACCTTCCAGTCGGTGATCTCGCGCAGTTCCTGTATCTTGATCTCCAAGTCGTCGGGACCAGTCCAGTCGGGATGGCGACACGCGCTGCGCTGATCGATGCCTTCGGGCAAGTCGCGCATCTCGGCGACGCGCGCGGTGATTTTTTGTCCGAGCAACATGCCGCCGCCGCCGGGTTTGGCGCCCTGCCCGACCACCACTTCGATCGCGTCGGCGGCGCGCAGGTCGTCGGGGTTCATGCCGTAGCGCGACGGCAAGTACTGATACACCAGCAAGTCCGAATGCCGGCGCTCCTCGCGGGTCATGCCGCCGTCGCCGGTGGTGGTGCTGGTGCCGACTTCGGACGCGCCGCGGCCGAGCGCCTCCTTCGCCTGCGCCGACAGCGCGCCGAAACTCATGCCGGCGATGGTGATCGGCGTGGCGATGGTGATCGGCTTCTTGGCGTGGCGCGCGCCGAGGGTGACCGCGGTCTCGCAACGCTCGCGATATCCCTCCAACGGATAACGCGACATGCTCGCGCCGAGCAGCAGCAAGTCGTCGAAGGTCGGCAGCGAGCGCTTGGCGCCGAAGCCGCGGATGTCGTAGATGCCTTCGCGCGCGGCGCGCTGGATTTCGCGGATCACCGGACGCGAAAAAGTATGCGACTCGACGAGCCACGAGCGGTCGACTTTTTTGCTCATGCGTTAGCGGCGTTAATACGCGGCGACGTTATCCACTTTGAAATGATACAACTCGCGCGCCGAACCGAATCGTCGGAAGTCGGCGACCTTGACTCCGCCGATTTCGGCGCGGTCGAGTAACTGCGCGAGTTCCTCGCGATGCTCGGCTTCCATTGGTTTTTCGATGCAGTCGGCGCCGCGACTTTTGACTTCGCCGCGCAGGTAGATTCGCGCTTCGTAGATCGAGTCGCCGAGCGCGTCGCCGGCGTCGCCGCACACCACCAGCCGTCCGCGCTGCGCCATGAACGCGCTCAAGTGGCCGATGTCGCCGCCGACCACGATGTCGGCGCCCTTGAGCGAGATGCCGCAGCGCGCCGCGGCGTTGCCGCGGATCACCAGCAAGCCGCCGCGCGCGGTCGCGCCGCAATACTGCGAGGCGTCGCCGGCGACTTCGACGCGTCCCGACATCATGTTCTCCGCCAAGCCCGGTCCGGCGTTGCCGTGGACGACGATGCGCGCGCGTTGGTTCATGCCGGCGCAGTAGTAGCCGACATGCCCGTCGATCTCGACTTCGCATTCATGCAGCGCGCCGACCGCGATGTTGTGCTTGCCGCCGGGATTGGACACGCGCACGCGCGCGCCGTCGGCGGCGGACGCGTGCAACGATTGATTGAGCGCGCGAACGCCGTCGCTCTTCAAATCAAACTCCGTCGTCATCGTTGTCGCTTCTTTTATCGCCGCCGTCATCGTTGCCAACTATAGATCGTCGCTGGTTGCGGCTCCCAGATGCGCGCTTGCTCGCTGCCGGGGAGTTGGGCGATGGCGCGATATTCCGACGCCATCGCCACCCAATCTTCGGTCTCGGCGAGGATCGCCGGCTTGCACGCGATCGGATCGCGCAGCACCGCGAAGCCGTCGCGCGCGCCGATGGCGAAGGTGTAGAAGCCGTCCAAGTCGATCAGCGCGCTCTCCAACGCCTCGGTCAAGGTCGCGCCCTGCGACAGGCGCCAAGTCAAGTAGCCGGCGGCGACTTCGCTGTCGTTGTCGGTGCGGAAGCGAATGCCTTCGGCGCGCAGGCGTTCGCGCAGGCGATTGTGATTCGACAGCGAGCCGTTGTGCACCAGGCACAAGTCCAGCCCGGTCGAGAACGGATGCGAATGCTCGGTGGTGACCGCGCTCTCGGTCGCCATGCGGGTGTGGCCGAGCGCGTGGCTGCCGCTCATGTTGCCTAAGTCGAAGTTGGCGATGACCTCGTCCGGCCGTCCCTTCTCTTTATAGATCTCGATCGCGCTGCCGATGCTGGTGATGTTGACGCCGTCGAGATTCGCTTCGATCCATCGCGCCGCGTGCGCGCCGCCATCGCTCGCTTGTCTTTTTCCCGCTATGCGGCGTTGGGGGGGGGGCGTCCTCTGTGGTGTTTTTTTTTTTTCTCCCCCCCCCCC
>JBPCXC010000230.1:0-3897 GCA_051008875.1 bacterium | reverse complement strand
CGATCAGCCACAACGATGCCGCCAGCGCGATCGCGACCAAGCCCATCGCGCCGACCGTGGCGCGCCAGCCGAACATCTCGACCGCGTAGCGCAACGGCGCCTGCCCGAGCATCGCGCCGAGCATTCCCATCGCTTGGATCGCGCCGGCGAGCATGGCGAAGCGCGACGGCGCGAACCAGTAGCCGGCGATGGTCAACGCGCCGAGGAAGGCGAACGCCACCGAGGCGCCGATGATCGCGCGGAAGAACGACGCCGCCAGCACGGTTTCGCTCAGCGCGAAGCCGAACGAGCCGAGCGCGCACACCGCCACCGCCGCGCTCATCAACTTGCGCGGACCGAAGCGGTCGTTGAGCATGCCAACCGGCAACTGGATGCTGGCGTAGGCGTAGAAGTACCACGCCGACAAGGTGCCGAGCGCGGCGCCGCCGACGGCGAAGTCGCGCATCAACTCGGCGGTCATCACGCTCGGCGCGACCCGATGCAAAAAGGCGAAGGCGAAGAACAACGCGCCGATCGAGACCGCCGCCAACGCGCGCGCGCGCGAAACGGCATGGTCGGGGGCGGGGGATTCCATTCTTAACTTAATTAACTTAACGCGCGCAGTCGCGACTTAACGCTTGGCGCGCATTCGTTGGCGAGCGCGCCTCAACTGCACTTGCTCTCCCCGCAGTTCAGGCAGGTCAGGCAGTTGTCGAGCACGATCATCGCCTTGTTGTGGCATTTGCCGCACAACGTGGCGCCGGCGGGGAACGCGCTCTCGTCGTCATCGGCGTTCAGCGCTTGCTGTCCGAGCGTTTGCTGGCGCGCGAACTCGGCGCGCTTTTGATCGACCAGTTGCTGCTGATGCTTGTCCAGCACCGGCGCGTCGATCAAGCCGATCATGCGCAGGTGCGACTCGATCGCGTCGCCGATCTCGGCCACCAGCGACGGCATGTATCGCCCGCCGCGGCGGAAGTAGCCGCCTTTGGGATCGAAGATGCTCTGCAACTCCTGCACCAAAAAGGCGACGTCGCCGCCCTTGCGGAACACCGCCGAGATGATCCGCGTCAGCGCCGAGATCCATTGGTAGTGATCCATGTTCTTGGAGTTGATGAAGATCTCGAACGGGCGGCGCTTCTCGTACGGCGTGCCCGGGTTCAGCACCATGTCGTTGATGGTGATGTAGAACGCGTGGTCGGACACCGGCGGCTTGATCTTGTAGGTGTTGCCGACCAGCATCTCCGGACGCTCGACCTTCTCGTGCATGCGCGTGACCGTGGCGCGCGGCGCGTCCGGCGCGGGCGTCTCGGCGACGGCGGGCGTCGCGCTTTGCGCGTCGTCGGGCTTGACCACGTTGTAGTCAACGATGTTGCGTTCGATCTTGATGCTCATGAAACTTCTGTTCGCTTGCGTGCGCGCGACGACGATTAGAATCGACCGTAATAGCCTTCCTTCAGCGCGTCGAACAAGTTGGCGGCGGTGTGGGTCTCGCCGTCGTATTCGATCTCCTGGTTGCCTTTGGCTTCGATCGTCTCGCCGTTGTCGAGCACGAAGCGGTAGGTGGTGCGCTCCAAGTCCTTGTCCTTGACCAGCACACCCTGGAACGCCTCGGGGTTGAAGCGGAAGGTGGTGCAGCCCTTCAGCCCCTTCTCCCAGGCGTAGCGATAGATGTCCTGGAAGTCCTCGAACGGGAAGTCGGTCGGCACGTTGGCGGTCTTGGAGATCGACGAGTCGATCCACTTCTGCGCCGCCGCCTGGACATCGACGTGCTGCTTCGGGGTGATGTCGTCGGCGACGCTGAAGTAGTCCGGCAGCGCGTTGTCCGCGTCCTGCGCCGACGGCGACGCATCGGCGTTGACCAGGCGGCGATAGGCGAGCAGTTCATACGAGTACACATCCACCTTGCGCTTCGACTTCTTGCCCGGCTCGATCACGTTGCGGCTGTACATGTGCGCGAACGACGGCTCGATGCCGTTGCTGACGTTGTTGCCGAGCGACAGGCTGATGGTGCCGGTCGGGGCGATGGAAGTGTGGTGGGTGTAGCGGCAGCCGCGCTGCGCGATGGCGTCGCGCAACGACTGCGGGAACTGCTGCATATACTTGCTGTATCGTCCCATCAGCGTCGCGCCGGTGACTTGGTCGCCGACCTGGATGCCGTCGCGCGCCATCTGCGGGCGGCGCGCCAGCATCTGCGCGGTGACTTCGAACTCCTCTTCGAGCACCGGCGCGCAGCCCTTCTCGGCGGCGAGTTCGACGCCCGCCTCCCAGCCGACCGTCGCCATCTCCTTGGCGACGCGCTCGGTGAACGCGAGCGATTCGGCGCTGCCGTACTTGATGCGCAGCATGGTCAGCGCCGAGCCGAGCCCGAGGAAGCCCATGCCGTGGCGGCGCTTGCGCAGGATCTCGTCGCGCTGCGGCGACAGCGGCAACTCGTTGACCTCGACCACGTTGTCGAGCATGCGCGCGAACACCGCGACCACTTCGCGGTATCTCGCCCAGTCGAAGCCGGCGTCGGCGCTGAACGGATGGTCGACGAAGCGCGTCAGGTTGACCGAGCCGAGCAGGCAGGCGCCGTACGGCGGCAGCGGCTGCTCGCCGCACGGGTTGGTCGCGCGGATGTTCTCGCAGAACCAGTTGTTGTTCATGTCGTTGATGCGGTCGATCAGGATGAAGCCGGGCTCGGCGTAGTCGTAGGTCGAATGGATGATCAGATTCCACAGATGCCGCGCCGGCACCGTCTTGTACACGCGGCAGGCGACTTCGCCCAACTCGTTGGTGATGTAGTCGTCGTGGTGCGACCAGTCGCGCCAGACGATCTGGTGCTCGCCGCCGGCGTGCTCGGCGGCGGTCGCCGGGAAGGACAGCGGCCACGGCGCGTCGTCCTCGACCGCGCGCATGAACTCGTCGGTGATCAGGCACGACAGGTTGAACTGGCGCAGCCGTCCGTTCTCGCGCTTGGCGCGGACGAACTCCATGATGTCGGGATGGCTGATGTCGAAGGTGCCCATCTGCGCGCCGCGCCGCCCGCCGGCGGAGGACACGGTGAAGCACATCGAGTCGAAGATGTCCATGAACGACAGCGGTCCCGAGGTGTACGCGCCGGCGCCGTTGACGAACGCGCCTTTGGGACGCAAGGTGGAGAACTCGTAGCCGATGCCGCAGCCGGCCTTCAAGGTCAGCCCGGCCTCGTGCACCGAGACCAGCACGCCGTCCATCGAGTCCGGCACGGTGCGCGACACGGTGCAGTTGATCGTGCTGGTCGCCGGCTTGTGCGCCTGCGCGCCGGCGTTGGAGATGATGCGCCCGGCCGGGATCGCGCCGTTTTGCAGCGCCCAGACGAACTTGCGATGCCACTCGCGCCGCTTGTCGGCGCCGTCCTCGACCGCCGACAAGGCGCCCGCGACGCGCTCGAAAGTGGCGTCCACATCCGCATCCAACGGCTCGCCGCGCATCGTCTTCAGACGGTATTTCTGATCCCAGATGTCGAACGACGCGGGCTGCAATTCGGTCTGCCACTCGGTCTGCCCGCCGCGGCGCGGCGACGCGTCCAGCGCGAATCGGTCGGGGGCTTCGACCACGGCGGCCTTGGGTGGGTTCATCGTTTTCGGGCCTCTCGGTTCAGTGCTGAGCGCATCGAGTGCACGGTTCAGGTTCGCTTTTGATTCGCTTTAGTTCGCTTCGATTCGTTTTCCCGCCTCCGCAGGTTCAATCTAGAAATTCCCTCACCTGTCTTCGCCAAATGTCTGTTCGCTCGAGAAACTTAAAATCAGCAGGCTACTACATCTAGTGGCGTAGCCCCTAAGTCTATAGCAATATGTGGAGAAATCCAACCATTTTTTAAGCCTACCAACATACAACATTTTCAAGCAATTACGCTCCCAGCGCCCCCGCCGACCTCATTCCAGCACCTCCAGCACC
>JBPCXC010000229.1:0-8065 GCA_051008875.1 bacterium | reverse complement strand
CCTTGCCTATCGGAAAAAATCCTGCGCGAGTCGTTGTCGCCACCGTCACCGCCGTCGTCAGCGCCGCGGCGGAAGGTCACGCTCGCCATCGCCGGCTCGAACGCCGGCAGGCGCGCGACCACTTCGCCGCGCGCGTCGACCGCCACCGAGGCGCCGTCGAACACCAGTTCGTCTTGTCCGCCGACTTGATTCAAATACAGCATCGGCACGCCGCATTCGCGCGCGCGCTCAGCGACCACGCCTTCCTCGCGCAACTCGCCCTGCGCGCTGTGGAACGGCGAGGCGTTGATGGCGACGATCAACTCGGCGCCGAGCGCGGCGGTCTGCTTGGCCGGCGCCGGTTGCCACAAGTCTTCGCACACCAACAAGCCGACGCGCACGCCGCGCAAGTCGATCACGCGCGCCTCGCGACCGGCGGCGAAGTAGCGCTTCTCGTCGAACACCGTGTAGTTCGGCAGCAGCCGCTTGCGATAGACCGCGCGCGCCTCGCCGTCGCGCAGCACCGACAGCGCGTTGAACACGCGGCCGCGCCGGCGCAATGGATGGCCGATGAAGACCGCGATGCCGCGCGCGGAGGCTTGCAGTTCGTCCATGCACTCGTCGCAGCGCGCCAGGAAGTCGTCGCGCAGCAGCAAGTCCTCCGGCGGATAGCCGCAGATGGCGAGTTCCGGGAAGACGATCGCATCGGCGCCGAGTTGATCGCGCGCGGCGCGGCAATGTTCGGTGATCGCGGCGAGGTTGCCGCCGAGATCGCCGACCGTCGGATTGATCTGCGCCAGCGCGAACTTCAGTTCAGCCGACATGGTTCAACGAAAGCGCTCCTTGAGTCGCAGCAGCGGTCGCTCGATCAGCGCATACGAAATCTCGGCGGCGAGCACCACCAGCACGACGCAGCAGAGCACTTTGGCGGCGAGCGAATCGCCCGGATCGATGCCGACCAAGGCGAGGATCGGTTTGTAGTAGGCGACCAGCGGGTTGTGATACAGATAGATGCCGTAACTAATCTTGCCGAGATGCATCGTCAGCGGATTGTGCAGCGGCGTGGTGCGCGCTCGCGAGTGGATCGAATACAGCACCGCGCCGACGCCGATGAGTCCGAGCGCGAACTTGCCGAGCGTCCAGAACAGCGGCGCGGTCGTCGGCACCGCATGCATCAACGCCGCGCTCGCCCAATACAACGCCGCCGCGCCGAGCAGCAGCGGCAAGCCGAAGCCGGCGATGCGCTCGCCGAAGCGACGCTGCGCCAGCGCGAGCAGCCCGCCGAGCGCGAGGTAGTCGAGCGCGCACAGCGTGAACACGGTGATCTGCGGCGAACCGCTGTAGCCGCTTTGCAGCAAGTGCAGGCGGGCGAGTAGCGCGAGCGCGCAGATTGCGCCGAAGATCGCCGCCAGCGCGCGCGGTCGCCGGCGCAGCAGCAGCACGATGAATGGCCACGCCAGATAGAACTGCTCCTCGACCGCCAGCGACCACAGGTGGCTGTTGGACAGCAGCCACGAGTTGTGCCAGAAGAAGTACAAGTTGGTCAGATACAACCAAGACCAAACGCCGGTCGCGCCGATGCCGTCCAAGTCGATCGAGAAGGCGACGATCAAATAGAGGTAATAGATCGGGAAGATGCGAAGCGTGCGGCGCATATAGAAGTTCTTGAACGAGCGTCGCAGCGGGATGTCGTCCGACTCGTTCAGCAGCAGCGAAGTAATCAGGAATCCGCTGAGCACGAAGAACACGATCACGCCGAGGTTGCCGAGCGGAAACAACTCCTCGGTGGTCGGCGACCAAGTCCAGATCTGGAAGATGTGCGCGAACACCACCGCGAAAGCGGCATAGCAGCGAACGCTGTCGAGTTTGGGATAGTGCATGGCGCGCGCGGCTGCCGGCGCGGCGTCGGCTGGCGCGACCGCCGGCGAAATCACCGCGCCGTCAGGGCGCATCGTCGGCGCCTTCGACCGCGCCGGCGTTGCGCTTGAGCATGTATTTCGAGCACACCAGCCCGGCCTCGAACAGCAGCCACACCGGCACCGCCAGCAAGGTCTGCGAGAACACGTCGGGCGGGGTCAGCAGCATGCCCATGACGAACGCGCCGATGATGATGTACGGCCGCTTCGACTTGAGTTTGTCGGCGGTGGTCACGCCCATGCGGATCATCAGCACGGTCGCCACCGGCACCTCGAAGGCGACGCCGAAGGCGAAGAACAACTTGATGACGAAACTTAAATACGCGTTGATGTCGGTCATCACCGCGACGCCTTCGGGCGCGGTGCCGGCGAAGAAGGCGAAGATGATCGGGAACACCGCGAAGTACGCGAACGCGATGCCGAGATAGAACAGCACGCTGCTCGACAGCAGCAGCGGCACCACCAGCCGCCGCTCGTGGGCGTACAAGCCGGGCGCGATGAACGCCCAGATTTGATACAGCAGATACGGCACCGCGACCGCGAAGGCGCAGGCGAAGGCGAACTTGAACGGCACCAGGAACGGCCCGTGCGGCTCGGTCGAGATCATGCTGTTGCCCTCCGGCAACGCCGCCATCAACGGCTGCGCCAGCACTTCGTACAGGTCGTTGGCGAACGGCGCGAGTAGCAGGAACACCACCAGCACCGAGCCGATGCCGCGCAACAGCCGATCGCGCAACTCGACCAGATGCGAGATCAACGATCCTTCAGCGGACTGGTCGGAGGTCAGGGCCATGCGAATCTAGCCCAAGCCGGACGAGGCGTCGGTCGCCTTCTTCTTCGCGGTCGTTTCGCTGGCGTTTTGCGCGGCGTTTTGTTGTGGTGATTCGGGTTGCGGTGATTCCGATTGCGCCGATTCCGATTCCTTTTCGGTCTTCCCATTCTCCGATTGCGCCGATTCCGATTCCTTTTCAGTCTCCCCATTCGCTTGCTGATTCGCGGAGTTGGATTCCTTCCCGACGACTTCTTCATCCGCGTCGCCATCCACATCGCGCAACGGCGAGGCTTGCTTGAAGGCTTCCTGCATCTCCTCGGCGGCTTGTTGCGCGCCGCTTTGCTTGGCGGATTCGCCGACTTGCTCGGCGGCGGCTTTGACTTCGTCGCCAGCGGCTTGGAGATCGTTTTTGAGTTCGTTCAGGTCGGCGAGATCCTGCGCCTGCAACTCGCGGTTGATGTCGGCCTTGACTTCGCGCAGCGCGCGGCGCGCCTTGCCGATCCACAGCCCGGCGGTGCGCGCCGCCGCCGGCAGCCGCTCGGGGCCGATGATGACCAAGGCGACGATGCTGATCAGCGCGACTTCCCAGAAACCGACGTCAAACATGCGCGGACACTAACGAGCGAGCGAGACGAACCGAAGCGGACGCGACCCAACGCGGCTGACCGAGCGATCGCCGATCGCGGGCGAAGGCGGCGTCAGGCCGGCTTGTCTCCGCCCGCGGCGTTGGTCGCGTCCTGCTTGCGCGCGTCCGCGCCGCTCGCCGACTTCTCGTCGTCGTCCGCGGCCAGTTCGGCGGTGGCGGCATCGGCGCCGTCGCCTTCGCCGTTCGCCGCGTCCTTGTCATCGCTCACCGCCTTCTTGAAGCCGCGGATCGCGCCGCCGAGATCGCCGCCGAGGTTCTTCAGTTTCTTGGTGCCGAACAACAGCAACACGATCACCAGAATGATCAGCAACTGCCAGATGCCAATGCCGCCTATGCCCATAATCTTGTCCCCGCGCGAAGTAACTGGAATGGGCGAAGTGTAGCCGAATTGACGCGCGCGCGAAAGCCGCTTGTCGCGCGTGCGGCGGCGAACAGCGCGGCGACTGCGCCGCGCCGCTTCATTCGCCGCGCCGATAAATCTCGCCGGGGTCCTTCAGCACCGGCTCGACTGCGCGCCATTCGCCTTGCTCGCAACGGCGATAGAAGCAGTTGTGGCGGCCGGTGTGGCAGGCGATGCCGCCGATCTGCTCGACTTGCATCAGCACCGCGTCGCCGTCGCAGTCGAGGCGGATCTCCTTGAGCGTCTGGGTGTGCCCGGACTCCTCGCCCTTGCGCCACAACTTGCGCCGCGAGCGCGAGTAATACACCGCCCGCTTTTCGTCCAAGGTCGCCGCCAACGCCTCGCGATTCATCCACGCCACCATCAGCACGCGTCCGCTGGCGTGCTCCTGCGCGATCGCCGCGACCAGCCCGTCGCGGTCCCAGTTGACTTGTTGCAGCAATGCTTGATTCATTCGCTCGTTCGATGAAGTTGATTTCGCTCGCGTTGGCGATCATAAATCATAACCGCATCTCGATGCCTTGCGCCGACAGATGCGCCTTGGCTTCGCCGATGGTGTGTTCGCCGAAGTGAAAGATGCTCGCCGCCAGCACCGCGTCGGCGCGGCCGCGCGCGATGCCGTCGGCGAGGTGCTGCAAAGTGCCGACGCCGCCGGAGGCGATCACCGGCACGCACACGGCGTCGGCGATGCGCGCGGTCAGCGCGAGGTCGAAGCCGTCGCGCGTGCCGTCGCGGTCCATGCTGGTGACCAGCAACTCGCCCGCGCCCAGCCGCGTCATCCGCTGCGCCCATTCGACCGCGTCGAGCCCAGTCGGATTGCGCCCGCCGTGGGTGTACACCTCCCAGCGCGCGCCGCCGTCGCCCTCGCTGGTCTTTTTCCCGCTGTGCCGCGTTGCGCCGCCTCGCTTACTCGGTTGCGTATTTGCATACGCGCCCTCGCGCGCTCGTTGCGCGCCTTGCCCATCGGAAAAAATCCTGCGCGAGTTGCTGGTCTTTTTCCCGCTAGGCGGCGTTGCGCCGCCTCGCTCATTCGGTTGCGTATTTGCATACGCGCCCTCATTCGCTCGTTGCGCGCCTTGCTTATCGGAAAAAATCCGGCGCGAGTCGTGGTTTGCGTTTGCGCCGTCACTGTCATCTCCCATTTCGTCATTCCCGCAGTCTGTTGAGCGGGAATCCACACTCGCGTTAGCGAGTGATGCAGACCGAAGGTCTGCCCGCTTTTCACCGGATCGAAGATCGCCGTCGCCGCCGACGCGTTTGGCGTCGATCGCAACCACGATGCATTGGTTGCCGAAGTGCTCGCTGGCGGCGCGGATGAAGTCCGGGTTCTCGACTGCGGCGGTGTTGATCGAGACTTTGTCGGCGCCGGCGCGCAGCAGTTTGCGGATGTCATCCAAGGTGCGGATGCCGCCGCCGACGGTGAGCGGAATGAACACTTCGCCGGCGACTTGCTCGACTACGCCGACGATGGTGTCGCGCCGGTCGGCGCTGGCGGTGATGTCGAGGAACGCGATCTCGTCGGCGCCTTGCGCGTCGTATCGTCGCGCCGTCTCGACTGGGTCGCCGGCGTCCACGATGTCAACGAAGCGCACGCCCTTGACCACGCGCCCGGCGTCCACGTCGAGGCACGGGATGATGCGTTTGGCGAGCGCCATCGCTCGAGCGAGTTCGCGTGAAGTTCGGACGCTACAGCCCGAACGCGCCGCGTCCGGAGATCTCGTCGGCGGCCTTTTGGCCGGCGGCGAAGTCGAGCGTGCCTTGGTAGATCGCGCGGCCGGTGATCGCGCCGACGATGCCGGAGCCGGACAGCGCGGCGAGTTTGCGCACGTTGTCGATGTTGTGGATGCCGCCGGAGGCGATCACCGGGATGTTGATCGCCTCCGCCAGTTGCAGCGTCGCTTCGATGTTGACGCCTTGCATCATGCCGTCGCGCGCGATGTCGGTGTAGATGATCGCTTCGACGCCGTCGGTCTCGAAGTGCTGCGCCATGTCGATCGCGTCGTGGCGCGACAACTTCGACCAGCCTTCGGTCGCGACCTTGCCGTCGCGGGCGTCGAGGCCGACGATGACATGGGTCGGGTACTCGGCGCACAAGTCGCTGACGAAGTGCGGCTCGACCACCGCCTGCGTGCCGATGATAACGTAGCGCACGCCGGCTTGGATGTACGCGTCCACGGTCTCCTCGGCGCGGATGCCGCCGCCGACTTGGATCGGCAAGTCGGGATACTTCTCGGCGATGCGGTGGATCGCGTCGGCGTTGACCGGCTCGCCGCTGAACGCGCCGTCGAGATCGACGATGTGCAGCCGCCGCGCGCCGGCTTCGACCCAGCGCGTGGCGGTCGCCACCGGGTCGTCGGAGAACACCGTGGCGTCGTCCATGTCGCCCTGGCGCAGGCGCACGCATTGGCCGTCCTTGAGGTCGATCGCCGGAATCAGCAGCATCATCTCGCGCCGTCCCAGGCGATGAAGTTGCGCAGCAGTTGCAGCCCGGCGCGATGGCTTTTCTCCGGGTGGAACTGGGTCGCGAACAAGTTGTCGCGCGCGGCGGCGGCGGTGAACACATGGCCGTATTCGCATTCGCCGACGACTTCGTCGCGCGCTTCGCTGTCGACGAAATAACTGTGCACGAAATAGAATCGCTGCTGGTCGGCGATACCGCGCCACAGCGGATGCGCGCGGGTGTGGCGCACGCGGTTCCAACCCATGTGTGGAATCTTGCGGCGGCGGTCGTGGTCGCGTTCGTTGCGCTCGTTGCATTGCGCGCCGGCGAAATGTCGCACCGTGCCGCGCAGCAATCCGAGTCCGTCCAGCCCGCCGTTCTCCTCGCTGCGCGCATACAATGCCTGCAAGCCGAGGCAGATGCCGAGCACTGGGCCTTTTGTCGAGTCGGGTGTTGAGTCAGAAGTCGAATCAGGCGTTGCGTCGGGATGCAGCCGCGCATACACCGCATCGCGCAGCGCCGGGCTGGCGTTCAGCCGTTCGATCCACGCGCCGAGCGCGCCTTGGCCGGGCAGCACTAGGCGGTCGGCGTCGGCGATCGCGCGCGGCTGCGCGCTGACGTGCACGCGCGCGCCGTTGCCTGCCTCGGCGCAGACATGCTCGAGCGCCTTGCCGACCGAATGCAGGTTGCCGGTGCCGAGGTCAACGATGACGATGCTGGACATGGGCGGGGGCGGGTTGCGGAATCTCGCGAAGCGGTCGGGCGGAGCCAGCCGCCGCGCGCGCGGCGGCATGCCTCACAGCACGCCTTTGGTCGAGGGGACGCCGTCGGCGCGCGGGTCGCGCTCCATCGCCATGCGCAGCGCGCGGCCGAACGCCTTGAAGATGGTCTCGGCGATGTGATGCGAGTTGGCGCCGCGCAGGTTGTCGATGTGCAGCGTGGTCAGCGCGTGGTTGCAGAAGCCCTGGAAGAACTCGTGCACCAAGCCAGTGGCGAACTTGCCGATCATCGCGTCGGGGAAGTCGGCGCGCATGGTCAGCAGCGGGCGGCCAGAGAAGTCCGCGACCACGCGGCTCAGCGCCTCGTCGAGCGGCACATAGGCATGGCCGTAGCGGCGCACGCCGGCCTTGTCGCCGAGCGCCTCGCGCACCGCTTGGCCCAAGGTGATGCCGATGTCTTCGACGGTGTGGTGGTCGTCGATGTGCAGATCGCCTTTGGCGGCGACGTCGAGATCGATCGCGCCGTGGCGCGCGACTTGGTCGAGCATGTGCTCGAGGAACGGCACGCCGGTGTCGAGGCGCGCGCGCCCGGCGCCGTCGAGATTGACCGACACCGTGATCGCGGTCTCATTCGTGTTGCGGGTGACTTGGGCGCGGCGGTCGGTCATCGCGGCTGGCTTCAGGTGCTTGGGTGCGGACGGGTGGCGGGCTGGATCGGCGCGGTCGTGCCCGCGCGGCTGGCGGCTGAGGTGGCAATGCCGACTACGAGCATACCGGGAAAGCAACCGTGTTGCCAGTCGGTTCGCGTCCGCGCGGCGGTGGACAATGGCGCGGCGGCTAGTATAATACACGGCCCGAACGGAACTCCCGAAACAGACCATCCCATGCCAACGGACTGGCTTCAACTGCTCCAAGCCAAAGGCCTGCCGCTTCGCGCCAAGCGCGAGTTGGTGCGCGTGCTGGGCACGCCGGCGACGGTGCTGCGCGCCGATGCGGACGCGATCGCCGATGCGCTCGGCTTAAGCGGCAAGGCGAAGGCGCGGGCGAAGTTGCCGGCGCGGCTCAAGCGTCCCGACGTCGCCGCCGACTTAGCCGCGCTCGAGCGCGTCGGCGGCGACTTCATCGGCTTCGACCATGCCGACTTCCCGCCGCTGCTGAACCAGATCGCCGACGCCCCGCTCGGCGTGTTCGTG
>JBPCXC010000228.1:0-4078 GCA_051008875.1 bacterium | reverse complement strand
CTCCCTGGAAGCCGGCGACCACCGCCACCGCGCCGCGCTGCAAGTCGTCGCGCACGCGCTCGACTTGGATGTCTTGGATGCGCGCCTTGCCGTGCGCGCGGTCGGTGAGGATGCGAATCTGCGCGCCGGTGTGCGAGCGCGCCGCCACGCCGATCGCATGCAGCGCCATCGCCAGCAGCGCGATGGTGACTTGCTCGCCGGTCGAGACCAGCACGTCCATCTCCCGCTGCGACGGCTGCGCGCCAGTCTCGCCGGCGAGCGCGAGCAACTTGTTGGTCTCGCCGCTCATCGCCGACACCACCACCAAGACTTGATGCCCGTGCGCGACCGAGTCGGCGATATTGCGCGCCACCGCCCGAATGCGCTCGATGTCGGCGACCGAAGTGCCACCGTATTTTTCGACGATCAGGGACAAGATTGGAATCCTATGGTTTGCGGGAATGGATGTGGGTTGCGCGTGTTATTAAGAGAGTGCTCAGCTGCCGTCATTCCGGCAGGTGCGCCGGTATAAAACGCCGGGAGCGTTTTTTCGCGAGCGCAAGTGAACCACTCCCCGTCGTCATTCCCGCAGTCTGTTGAGCGGGAATCCACACTTGCGCAAGCAAGTGAGGCAAGCCGAAGGCTTGCTTGCTTTTTGATGAAACCGGGAATCGCATAACTTACTCGCACCGCAACAGCAAAAGAGATTCCCGCTTAAGGAACGCGGGAATGACGGCAAAAGAAAAAACCGCGGTCATCGCTGCTGTTGGCGCAGCGCGTCCTTCGAGCGCGCTCACTTCGCGACCCCCGCGACCCACTCGGGCAGCGCCGCGATGGCTTGCTCGATCGCATCGACTCGCCCGCCGCCGCCTTGCGCCAACTCCGGCTTGCCGCCGCCGCGGCCGCCGACCAGCGGCGCCAGTGTCTCGATCAACCGCCCGGCATGATAGCGCGCGGCGAGGTCGCCAGTCACGCCGGCGATCAGGATCGCCTTGCCCTGGTGCGCGCCGGCGACCAGCACGATGCCGCTGCCGAGTTCGCGTTTCCACCGATCCACCAGCGCGCGCAACGACGGCGCGTCGGCTTGATCGTGGCGAACCGCGACCACCTTGACGCCGTTGATCTCCTCGACCCGCTGCGGTCGCGCGGCGTCGCCGGCGGCGAGTTTATGTTGCAGCGACTGGATCTGCTTTTGCTGCGCGCGCTGATCGTCGAGCAACGACTTCAGACGCGCCTCGATGCGCTCCGGCGTCGCCTTGAGCGTCGCCGCGGCATCATCGAGCAACGCCAGACGCCGCGCGATCCACGCCTCCGCCTGCGCGCCGGTGAGCGCTTCGATGCGGCGCACGCCGGCGGCGATGCCGCTTTCGGCGATGATCTTGAACGCGCCGATGTCGCCGCTGCGCTCGACATGCGTGCCGCCGCATAACTCGAACGAGAACGCGCCGCCGATGCGCACTGTGCGCACGCGCGAATCGTATTTCTCGCCGAACAACGCCTCGGCGCCGTCGGCTTTGGCTTGCTCCAAGTCCATCACTTCGCTGCTGGTCGGCGCGTTGGCGCGGATGCTGCGGTTGACTAAACTTTCGATGTCGGCGAGTTGCGCCGCGCCGACCGCTTCGAAATGCGCGAAGTCGAAACGCAGCCGCTTCGGCTCGACCAACGAGCCCTTCTGCTGCACATGCGCGCCGAGCACGCTCTTGAGCGCGGCGTGCAACAGATGCGTGGCGGAATGATTGCCGGCGCAGTCGCGCCGCAAGTCGGCATCAACTTGTGCCTCGCCTAAGTCGCCGACGTTGATGTCGCCGCGCGTCGGCGCGCCGATGTGCGCGATCACGCGGTTGGCGAGATATTGCGTGTCGTCGACCGCGAACACGGCATCGCCGAAGCGGATCTCGCCGCGGTCGCCGACTTGCCCGCCGCTTTCGGCATAGAACGGCGTGCATTCCAACACGACGATGCCGCGTTCGCCGTTGCGCAAACATTCAATCGTTTTCGGCGGCTGCGAATCATCGAGCAACGCCACCACTTTCGCTTCGCCGCGCAAGTCTTGATGGCCGACGAAGCGAGTCGCCTCGACGCCGGCGACGCGCGCCTTGCGCTGTTCGCCGAACTGGCTGGCGGCGCGCGCGTGCGCGCGTTGCGCCGCCATCGCGCGATCGAATCCATCGGCGTCCACGCCGAGACCGTGCTCGCGCGCGACATCGGCGGTCAAGTCGAGCGGGAAGCCGAAGGTGTCATACAACCGGAACGCGGCGTCGCCGGGAATCACCTTGCCGTCGAGCGCGGCGATCTCGCGGTCGAGAATCCGCAAGCCTTGTTCCAGAGTCTCGTTGAACTTCTCGTTCTCGCTTTGCAGAATGCGCTCGACTTGCGCGTGCGCGGCGACCAGTTCGGGGCACGCCGCGCCCATCTCGGCGATCAACGCCGCCACCAGTTTGTGCATGAACGGCGCGCGGCAGCCGAGTTGATAGCCGTGGCGCACCGCGCGGCGGATGATGCGGCGCAGCACATAGCCGCGCCCTTCGTTCGACGGCATCACGCCGTCGGCGATCAACAACGCGGTCGAGCGGATGTGGTCGGCGATGACTCGCAGCGACTGGTTATCGTGGTCGGCGCGCGCGCCGAGCGCGTCGGCGGCGGCGGTGATCAAGTTGCGGAACAAGTCGATGTCGTAGTTGCTGTGCACGCCTTGCAGCACCGCGGCGATGCGCTCGAGTCCCATGCCGGTGTCCACCGACGGCTTCGGCAGCGGCACGAGTTCGCCATCGGCGTCGCGGTTGTATTGCATGAACACCAAGTTCCAGATTTCGACGAAGCGGTCGCCCTCTTGTTCGGCCGAGCCCGGCGGGCCGCCGGCGACTTGCGCGCCGTGGTCGTAGAACACCTCCGAGCACGGGCCGCACGGACCGGTGTCGCCCATCGACCAGAAGTTGTCGTGCGCACCGATGCGCGCGAAGCGTTCGGGCCGCACGCCGATGCGGTTCAGCCACAGGTCGGCGGCTTCGTCGTCGTCCTCGAACACCGTGACCCATAGCCGCTCCGGCGGCAACGCGAACTCGTCGGTCAGCAACGCCCACGCGTAGTCGATCGCTTCGCGTTTGAAGTAGTCGCCGAAACTGAAGTTGCCGAGCATCTCGAAGAAGGTGTGATGCCGCGCGGTGTAGCCGACGTTGTCGAGGTCGTTGTGCTTGCCGCCGGCGCGCACGCAACGCTGCGCGGTGACCGCGCGCGGATGCGGCGGCGCGTCGACGCCTAAGAAGACGTCCTTGAACTGCACCATGCCGGCGTTGGTGAACAGCAGCGTTGCGTCGTCGCTCGGCACCAGCGAACTGCTGGGCACGATTTGATGCCCGCGCGCGGCGAAATAGTCCAAGAAGCGCTGCCTGATTTCGGTGGTTTTCATGACGACTGGCGGACTAACTTGTAGAACGAACAACGACGACGGCGACGACGCGCGAATCGGAATCGCGCTCAAGCATACGGCTCGATCTGCTCGGCGGCGAATCCGCGCTGGCGCAGGAAGCGGGCTTGCTTCGCCCATTCGCGATAACTCGACGGCGCCGACGCGCCGAACTTGCGGCACCGAACTTGCGCGGCGAGCGCGGACCATTTGGCTTCGTATTGCGCCATCGTCTGCTCGATCAACGCTTCGGCGATGCCGTGCTGCGTCAGGTCATGGCGCAACTTGATCGGTCCGCGACCGTTTTGATAGCGCCAACGACACAGATGCTCGGCGAAACGGAAGTCCGACTGCGCACCGACTTCGATCAACTCCGCCAGCAAGCGGTCGAGCATGCGTTGCACCTCGGCGACATGCGCGGCGACGCGTTCGTCGTTCGCGTCCGCATCCGCATCATGCGAACCACGCATCGGAGTCAGTTTCCGGCGCAACTCCCACGCGCTGTGCTCGCGGCGCGCGAGCAAGTGATAAGCCTTGTCGCGAAGCACGCGATAGCGGCGCGCGCCGTCTGCTTCGGCGCCGTCCGCTTCGAGTGAAAGCGCAGGCGCGCGCGCGAGTCTGTCGGCGCAGTCCGGCAACAACGCTGGCGACTACGCCGGCTCGCTCGCCAGCGCCGGCGCGTCCGCGGTCTTGCCC
>JBPCXC010000227.1:0-7041 GCA_051008875.1 bacterium | reverse complement strand
GGTCAGGCTCTCGCCGATCTGCAGCGCGACCGGCGCGGTCGAGCGGCTCAAGGTCTGCGCGTCGGTGTTGGCGTTGATGAAGCCGACGCCGTCGAACTTCGACTTCACCATGTGATCGACCGCGTTGCCGCCGCCGCCGCCGACGCCGATGACCTTGATCACCGCTTGCTGGCTTGCTACTTCCACTAATTCAAACATTGGCTTTGTCATCGTCTTTCTCCGCGTGTGTGGGAAAAGAAAAGTACGAGTCGGACTGCCACATCCGTCTCGCTAAGAAACTAAAAACTGCCTCGGAACCAACCCTTGACTCGACCGAGTGCCGCCGACCAACGACCGGCGCGTGACTCGACGCGCCGCGGGCGCAGGCGACTGGCGTGGCCGAACTGAATCAGACCGATGCCGGTCGAATAAATCGGGCTGCGCACGACCTCGCTCAGGCCGCTGTCGTAGTCGGGCATGCCGAGGCGCACCGGAAGATGGAACACCTCCTCGGCCAACTCGACGATGCCCTGAATGCGCGAACTGCCGCCGGTCAGCACCAGCCCGGAGCCGATCAACTCCTCGTGGCCGCTGCGGCGCAACTCCTCGTTGACCAGCGCGAGCAACTCCTCGACCCGCGGCTCGATAATCTTGGCGAGGTTCTGCCGCGTCAGCGTGCGCGGCGGACGACCGCCCATGCTCGGCGTGTTGATGGTCTGCTCCTCATCCACCAACTTCGCCAGCGCGCAGCCGTACTTCTTCTTGATCTCCTCGGCCGATTGCGTCGGCGTGTGGAACGCCACCGCGATGTCGTTGGTGATTTGATCGCCGGCGATCGAGATCACCGAGGTGTAGCGGATCGCGCCGTCGGCGAACACTGCGATGTCGGTGGTGCCGCCGCCGATGTCGACCATGCACACGCCGAGTTTGCGCTCGTCCTCGGTGATCACCGACTCGCTCGACGCGATCTGCTCGAGGATGATGTCGTCCACCTCCAGCCCGCATCGGCGCACGCACTTGACGATGTTCTGCGCCGCGCTATCGGCGCAGGTGATGATGTGCACGTTCGCCTCCATGCGCACGCCGGACATGCCGACGGGCTTGCGGATGCCGTCTTGGCCATCGATCGCGAAGTCCTGCGGCAGCACATGCAAAGTGCGTTGGTCGTTGGGGATCGCGATCGCCTTGGCGGCGTCGATGACTTGATCGATGTCGCTGTGCGCGACTTCGCCGGTGCGGATCGCGACCACGCCATGCGAGTTGAAACTGCTGATGTGCGCGCCGGCGATGCCGACGAACACCGAATAGATTTGGCAGCCGGCCATCAACTCGGCTTCTTCGATCGCGCGTTGAATCGACTCCACGGTAGACTCGATGTCGACGACCACGCCCTTGCGCAAGCCGCGGGCCGGGTGGTGGCCAACGCCGATGATCTCGAGTTCGCCCTGCGCGTTGATCTCGCCGACGATCGCGAGCACCTTGGAGGTGCCGATGTCGAGTCCGACGATCAGGTTGCTGTTGGATTTCTTCGGCATGGCGATCACTTCGGCGGTCACTCGGCGGCGGCTAGATGAAGGTTCGGCGCGGCGCCTTCCCAGGCGATGGCGAAGCCGTTGGGGTAGCGCAAGTCAATGCTGCGCATCGCCGCGGCGCGCGCGATCAGTCCGTGCTTGAGCGCGGCTATGAATCGCGCGATGCGCGCCTCGGCGCCATCGTGCGCGACGATCATCGTCGCCGACGCGCGCGCGTCGTCGGCATTTGAGTCGCCGCCCGCCGCGCGCGCCAGCGCGCCGACCGACAAGCGCAGACGCCACAGCCCGCGCGAATCGAGTTGCAACTGCTCCAACGCCAAGCCACTCGCGGCGAACCGCCCCGACCAATGCCGAAACGCCCGCCACACTTCGTCCTTGCGGTGATCCGGTGCGGACAGCAGCGGCAAGTTGTCGACTTCGGTCGGCGACGCGACGGCGTCGTCGCGCGCGACCAAGTCGCCGCTGGCATGAAGCCAATGCCGCTCGCCCCATCGCGCCACTGGCTGCACTTCGGTCACCTCGATCGCCAGCGCGCCGGGCCATTGCCGGCGCACCGCGGCGCTGAACACCCACGGCAAGAGTTCGACGCGCGCCTCGACCGCGGCGAGATCGACCGAGAAATAGTTTCCGGCGAGCGACTCCGCGACCGCGGTCTTGACCACGCCGACTCGTTCGGCGCGCGCGGCGTCGGCGCCGCCGACGCGACCGTGCACTTCGATACGCTCGATCGGGAATCGCTGCGGGTCATACATCCGGTCGGCGATGAACAATGCCGCCAGCGCGATCAGCGCGAGCGCCGCCGCGGTGCCGATCCAACCCGCCGACGTCGCGCGCGGTGATGAAGTCGCGGCGTTCATGCGCGCCTGCCGATGATGCGCACTTCGGTGGCGAGTTCGACACCGGTGCGTTGCGCGACTTCGCGCCGCGCGCGTTCGATCAAACGCTCGATGTCGTCGGCGCTGGCGCGGCCGCGGTTGATGATGAAGTTGGCATGCGTCGGCGACACTTCGGCATCGCCTACGCACGCGCCCTTCAGTCCGGCGTGCTCGATCAGTCGGGCGGCGTGGTCGCCGCGCGGGTTGCGGAACACCGAGCCGGCGTTCGCGCTTTGCACTGGCTGGCTAGCGTTGCGCCGCGACATCAGTTCGCGGATGCGCCGCTTGCCGTCGTCGCCACCGTCGAGGGTGCTAAGCGCGAGGCGACCGCTCAGCACCCAATGCTCGGCGGGCAAGTCAACGCGGCGATAGCCGAAGTCAATCTGCTCGGCGCGCAGCAAGCGGACTTCGCCGGCGCGATCGACGCATTCGATTTGCTCCACCAACCGCCAAGTCTCGCCGCCGAACGCGCCGGCGTTCATCGCCAGCGCGCCGCCGAACGAGCCGGGCACGCCGGCGAGGAACTCGGCGCCGCCCAAGTTCGCCGCCGTTGCTGCGCGCGCGACTTTGGCGCAGGCGACGCCGGCTTCGGCTTCGATTCGATTCGGCGCGCCTGTAACTTCGCGCAAACCGGTCAGTCCTTTGGCGGTGCGCACCACCAGCCCGGCGATGCCGCCGTCGCGCACCAGCAGATTGCTGCCAAGACCGATCCAATGCAGCGGCACCTCGGCGGGCAGTCGGCGCAGCAACGCGATCAAGTCGTCCTTGTCCGCTGGCGTGTAGAAATAGTCCGCCGCGCCGCCAACGCGCCAACTGGTGTGACGCGACATCGGTTCGTCAATGCGCAACTCGCCGCGCAAGCCGCGCAGGAACGATGGCATCGTCGTCGCAGTCATCGTCGCCGTCGATCGCATACAGGATTTCGCCGCCGCCATCATGACGCCAACGCTCCGCGCAGTCCGTTCGCCGCCAGCACTTGCGCGAATCGTCCGATGTCGCCGGCGCCGAGGGTCAGCAGCACATCGCCGTCGCGCAGCATTTCCGGCAGTTGATGATTCAAGTCATCGAGACTCTCGACCGGCAATGGCGCGCCGCCGAGTTTGCGAATCGCGCGGCACAACGAGTCGCTGTCGGCGCCGGCGATCGGCGCTTCGCCGGCGGGATAGACCGGCGCGACGACGAGGTGATCGAGTCCCGCCAGCGCGCGCGCGAAGCGGTCGAGCAAGTCGCGCGTGCGGGTGTAGCGATGCGGCTGGAACACCGCCACCAGCCGCCGCTTCGGCCAGCAGCCGCGCGCCGCGGCGAGGGTCGCCGCCAACTCGGTCGGGTGATGCGCGTAGTCGTCCACCAGCAGCGCGCGACCGCGCGGGATTTGGATTTCGCCGAGCAGATCGAAGCGTCGCCCAACGCCCTCGAACTGCGCCAGCGCGCGCGCGACATCGGCCTCGGCCAAACCTAGGCGCGAAGCGATCGCGATCGCCGCCAGCGCGTTTTGCACATTGTGCCGCCCGGGCATCGCCAAGCGATATTCGCCCGCGTCCGCACCGCGGCGCTCGACGCGGAACACGCTGTCGCGCCCGTGTTGGCGGACATCAATCGCGCGGAAGTCAACGCCTTCGGCGAAGCCGTAGGTGACTTGCGGCTTGCGCAAGTCGGCGGCGATCTCGCGCACCGCCGGGTCGTCGAAGCACAGCACCGCGAGTCCGTAGAACGGCAGGTTGTGCAGGAACGCCAAGCAGGCGCGCTTGAGTCGCGCGAAGTCGCCGGCGTAGGTCTGCATGTGATCGGCGTCGATGTTGGTCATCACCGCCATCTGCGGCTGCAGGTGCAGGAACGAGGCGTCGCTCTCGTCGGCCTCGACCACCATGTGCTCGCCGTGGCCGAGGCGCGCGCTGGCGTGCACGCTGTTGACCACGCCGCCGACGATGAAGGTCGGGTCGAGTCCGGCGCGCGCCAGCACCGCCGCGACCAGACTGGTGGTGGTGGTCTTGCCGTGGGTGCCGGCGATGGCGATGCCTTTGCGAAATCGCATCAATTCGCCGAGCATCTCGGCGCGCGGCAGCACCGGGATGCCGCGTTCGCGCGCGGCGGCGAGTTCGATGTTGTCGGCGGCGACCGCGCTCGACGCCACCACCGCGTCGGCGCCGGCGACGTGCTCGGCGCGATGGCCGCAGACCACGCGCGCGCCGGCGTCGCGCAGACGGTCGATGATCGCGCTGTGCGCGCAGTCGGAGCCGGACACCTCGAAGTCCAACTCGAGCAGCACTTCGGCGATGCCGCTCATGCCGATGCCGCCGATGCCGACGAAATGGACGCGCTTGACGAACTCACGCATCGATCGCCTCCACGCAAGCGCGCGCGACCGCGTCGGCGGCGTCCGGGCGCGCCAAGTGCCGCGCCGCGCGCGCCATGCGCAACAACCCGGTGCGATCGCGCGCGAGCGCATCCAAGTCGCCGAGCCAGTCGCCGCGCACGAATGCCTCTTGCTCGATCAGCCGCGCCGCGCCGCGCGCGCGCAGATACTCGGCGTTGCGAGATTGATGATCGTTGACCGCATGCGGATACGGCACCAGCAACGCCGCTGCGCCGGCGGCGCAGACTTCGGCGATGGTCATCGCGCCAGCGCGGCAAAGAATCAAGTCGCACCACGCATACGCCTTCGCCATATCGTCTATGAAGCCGCTGACCGTGCAGACTACGCTGGCCTGCCGATAGCAGTCGGCGATCGGCGCGGCACGCTCCTTGCCGCATTGATGCCACACCTCGATCGAGGCGCCAGCGCGCCCGAGCAGTTCGGGGGCGTGCTGGTTGAACACGCGCGCGCCGCCGCTGCCGCCGATGATCAGCAGTCGCAGCCGACCGCGCCGGCCGGCGAGGCGCATCGGCGGCGGCGGGATGTCGATGATTTCGCGGCGCACCGGATTGCCGACCCAGGTGGCGTCGGCGATGCCGTCGGCGACCGGGAAGCCGCTCAGCGCGCGACCGGCGAAGCGCGCGAGATAGCGATTGGTCAGTCCGGCGACCGCGTTTTGCTCGTGCACCACCAGCGGACGGCGCAGCAAGCCGCAAATCAAGCCGCCGGGTGCGGAGACGAAGCCGCCCATGCCGAGCACGCTGTCGGGGCGGCGGCGCAGGAAAATCCACAGCGACTGCAGCAACGCCCAAGTCAGCATGAACGGCATCGCCGCGACCCGCGCCAGTCCGCTTCGGCGCAGGCCTTTGATGCGGATCGCCGCGAACTCGAAGCCGGCGCGCGGCGCCACGCGCGCCTCCAGACCTTCGGCGGTGCCGACCCACAACACCTCGACGCCGAGCCGACGCAAGCGCTCGGCGACCGCCAGCGCCGGCATCACATGCCCGCCGGTGCCGCCGGCCATCACCAGCACGCGACTCATTTGCGACTCCGCGGCGCTGGCCGCGCGGCGCGATCGACCGCGAACAACAACCCGACCGCCGCCATGCTGGCAATCAGACTCGAGCCGCCATAACTCACCAACGGCAACGTCAGTCCTTTGGTCGGCAGGACGCCGGTGTTGACTCCGGCATGCACCACCGCCTGCAGCGCGAGCAGCACGCCGAGGCCTTGCGCCAGCAAGCCGGCGAATCTTTGCCCGCGACGCAGCGCGCGCGCGCCGATCGCGAACGCACGCCACAGCAGCAGCACGAACAACATCAGCACCGCGAAGATTCCGGCGGCGCCGAGTTCCTCGCCGATAACCGCGATCAGGAAGTCGTTGCCGGCATGCGGCAGATAGAACAACTTTTGGATACTTCCGCCGATGCCAACGCCGAGCCATTCGCCGCGACCGATCGCGATCAACGCCTGCGCCAACTGGAAGCCGCTGCCGAACGGGTCGGCCCACGGGTCGAGATAGGCGATCAGCCGCTGGATGCGATACGGCTCCATCCACATCGCCGCGGTCAGCAGCGCGCCGGCGGCGGCGGCGCCGAGCGCGAAGTGCAGCAGCGACACGCCGGCGAGGAACATCATCGCCGCGACCGTGAACCAGATCACCGCGGTCGCGCCGAAGTCGGGCTCGAGCAGCAGCAACGCGCCGATCGCGCCGACCACCACGCCGACGTTGACGATGCCGACGCGGAAGCGATGCAGTTGATCGTGCTTGCGCGCGAAGTAGTCGGCGAAGTAGATCACCGCGACCACCTTCATCAACTCCGACGGCTGCAGGCGCATTTCGGCGACGCCGATCCATCGCGCGCTGCCGTTGACTTCGATGCCGACGCCGGGGATCAAGACCGCGACCAGCAACGCCAAGGCGATCAGCAGCAACGCGCGCGCGGCGTATTGCAGCCACGCGAGTCGCACCAGCGCGCCGGCGGCGAGCGCTGCTAAGCCGACGCCGACATGCGCGAGTTGGCGCAGCAAGTGGTCGAGGTTGATTCGCAAGGTCGCGCTGTCGGCGGCGATCGAGGCCGAATAGACCATCACCACGCCGACCGACAGCAACGCCGCCACCGCGATCATCAACGGGCGGTCGAAGGCGGCTTCGTCGCCGGTTTGGTGGCGCGCTTGGGCGACGTCGTTCGCGCTCATTGCTTCGTCTCCATCGCCGCGACCATCTCCGCGACCAGTCGCTTGAACGCGTCGCCGCGTTGCTCGTAGTTGTCAAACTGATCGAAACTGGCGCACGCCGGCG
>JBPCXC010000226.1:0-11733 GCA_051008875.1 bacterium | reverse complement strand
CATCGCGCCGCATGTCGACAAGATCCGCTACAACCCCGGGCATCTGTATCACCACGAGCGCGCCAAGCCGTGGCGCGACAAGGTCGCCTATCTCGCCGACTTAGCCGCGCGCCACGACTGCGCGCTGCGCGTCGGCGTCAACGCCGGCTCGGTGGATCCAGACAAACGCAACATGAATTTGCGCAAGCGCGATGCAAACTCACACGATGACTCGGTCGCGCCGATGGTCGAGAGCGCGTTGGAGCACAGCGAGCATCTCGACCGCATCGGCTTCACGCGATACTGCGTGTCGCTGAAGGATTCCGATCCGCGCAAAGTCATCGCCGCCTACACGCGCTTCGCCGCCGCGCGCGACGACATTCCGCTGCATTTGGGCGTCACCGAAGCCGGCATGCCGCCGGACGGAATCGAGAAGACGCGCATCGCCTTCGAGCAGTTGATCGCGCGCGGCATCGGCGACACCATCCGCGTCTCGCTGACCGTGCCGCACGCGCAAAAGCCGCTGGAGATCCGCGCCGGCCGCGAGATCCTCGCCGACATCGCCGCCGGTCGCGTGCGCTCGGTGGTGCGTTTCAACGACGACCGGCTGAACTTAATTAGCTGCCCGAGTTGCTCGCGCGTCGAGAACGAAGCGTTCATCGAGTTGGCGCGGCAAGTTAAGGAACGCACCCGCTACGCCGAGGCGCATGCGATCACCATCGCGGTGATGGGCTGCCGCGTCAATGGTCCGGGCGAGACCGACGACGCCGATCTCGGGCTATGGTGCGGGCCGAACTACGTCAACTTAAAAAGGCGCGGCGAGAAGATCGGCGCGTTTAAGTATGACGAAATTCTCGACCGCCTCGACCATGAACTGCACGCGTTAATCAAGTGAGCGACCGAACCGACACGACTCAATCGCGCGACGGCGAATGGCGCAACAGCGTCTGCCCGCACGACTGCCCGTCGGCGTGCGCGCTTGAAGTCGAGCGCATCGGCGGGCGCGTCGGCGGACGCATCGGGCGGGTGCGCGGATCAAAGCACAACTCGTACACCGACGGCGTGATCTGCGCCAAGGTTTCGCGCTACGCCGAGCGCGCCAATCATCCGGCGCGCCTGACGCAACCGCTGCGGCGCGTCGGCGGCAAAGCGAACGGCGAATCAAAGTTCGAGCCGATCGGTTGGGACGATGCGCTCGACTTGGTCGCCGACAAGTTCATCGCCGCGGCGCGCGACTTCGGCGCCGAGTCGGTCTGGCCGTACTACTACGGCGGCACCATGGGCATGGTGCAGCGCGACGGCATCATCCGCCTGCGCAATGCGATGGGCTATTCCGGCATGCAAAAAACCATCTGCGTGCAAATCGCCTACGACGGCTGGGCAGCCGGCACCGGCGCATTGCTCGGCGCCGACGGGCGCGAGATGGCGCACAGCGATGTCATCGTGATCTGGGGCTGCAACGCCGCGGCGACGCAGATCAACGTGATGCATCACGTCGGTCGCGCGCGCAAGCGCGGCGCCAAACTGGTGGTGGTCGATCCGTATCGAAACGCCACCGCCAAGGTCGCCGACTTGCATCTCGCGCCGCGCCCGGGCACCGACGGCGCGCTCGCCTGCGCGGTCATGCACTTGCTGTTCCGCGACGGCCACGCCGACCGCGACTATCTCGCCGCGCACAGCGACCACCCGGCGCGACTGGAACAGCACTTGCAGTCGCGCGGAGCCGAATGGGCGGCGGCGATCACCGGCGTCTCGGTCGAGCAGATCGCCGCCTTCGCCGAACTCTACGGCGCCGCGCGCAAGAGTTACATCCGCCTCGGCATCGGCTTTTCGCGCAGCCGCAACGGCGCGGTCAACGTGCACGCGGTGTCGTGCCTGCCGGTGGTGACCGGCGCGTGGCGGCATCGCGGCGGCGGCGCGCTGCTGGCGACCTCCGATACCTTCGACTTCGACGAGACGCTGATCCAGGGCGACGATTCCGCCGGCGCGCGCATGCTCGACATGTCGCTGATCGGACCTGTGCTATGCAACGACCCGGTCGCGCTGCGCGGCGGGCCGCCAATCAAGGCGATGCTGATCCAGAACACCAACCCGATGCTGGTCGCGCCCGACCTCGCCCAAGTCGCGCGTGGCTTCGCGCGCGACGATTTGTTCGTGTGCGTGCACGAGCAGTTCATGACCGAGACCGCGTTGTGCGCCGACGTGATCCTGCCAGCGACGATGTTCACCGAACACGACGATTTGTATCGCAGTTACGGACAGACCTTCGTGCAAGTCGGCGAGAAGGTGGTCGAGCCGCCGGGCGAATGTCGCTCCAACCACGCGGTGATCGAGGCGTTGGCGCGGCGGCTCGGCGCGCGGCGCGCGGTGTTCGGGCAAAGCGAAATAGACTTGATCGATCAGACCCTGGCGCGCTCGGGCTATCCGCCGCGCGAGGACTTCACCCGGCGGCATTTCCTCGACTGCGCGCCGTCGTTCGAGGCGGCGCATTTCCTCGACGGCTTCCACTGGCCCGACAAGAAGTTCCGCTTCGCCCCGGACTGGTCGGCGATCGGTCCATACGCCGACGGCATGCCGACGCTGCCCGATCATTGGGACGTGATCGACCAAGCGACGCGCGAGCATCCGCTGCGGCTGGTGGCGGCGCCGGCGCGCGGCTATCTCAACAGCACCTTCACCCAGTCGCCGTCGTCGCTCAAACACCAAAAACACCCGCAACTGCAGATCAACCCCGCCACCGCGCAACGCTTCGGCGTAGCCGACGGCGAGCAGGTCGTGATCGGCAACCGTCGCGGCAGCGTCACCGTCGCCGCCAAATACATCGCCGACATCCAAGCCGACACCGTCGTGGTCGAAGGCATCTGGCCCGCCAGCGCCTTCCCCGAAGGCATCGGCATCAACCTGCTAATCGCCTCCACCCCAGTCGCCCCCAACGGCGGCGCGGCATTTCACGACACTGCGGTTTGGGTTAAGCCGGCGGGATGATTTGAATAAAAGCTGGCGGGGGAATCGCTTTAGTATTTCGCCAACTTCTTAAAGTCGCTTTCCACTATAATTTCTATATCTTGTCCTTTTTCAATAAGACCCTCTGCGTTGATGTGCTTCACGCTTTTCTCCTTTCCATCGAATCTATTAACATCCCGATCTCCCACTACAAGTATTGTGGTTTTCTTTGTAACCCTCTCGTGCACGTCACATCCAATCTCTGCTGCTAAATCCGCCCCTTCCGCACGCGAAATATCGAGCGCGCCAGTGAAAACTATTACATCCCCATACATACTTCCTGCAGGATTTCCCTCTCTTTTTACTCCCGGCTGGCTACTATGTTTAAGTCGTTTATTTGGTTTCTTTAATCGATCTAGCCACTCACCTATACTTAGCCCGGATTCTTCTGTAGCGGCCAATAGAACCTTTGCACACGCCTTTGCGTCTTCAAGCGCATCATGATGCTTAAAGTGATAGCCTATCTTTTTACACACATTGTCAAGACCATAGCCGCGTTGGGAAAACTCATCCCAAATGCGACGTACTACCTGTTGGGTATCCAGCCAATCAGAATTTATTTCTGTCAGTCGATATTTGTCGAAAGCACGGTCAATGGCTATACGATCAAACGACCCGTGGCTAACACAAATTGTGTTGTTTAATAATCCACCTAATTTATCCGCTACATCGGGAAGTTTCGGCTTCCCACGTACATGGCGTTCTTCTATCCCATGCACATAAATGTTCCAATCATCAAAATACTCCCCTGGATCAATAAGAGATGACCATCGTTCGACTAATCGCCCATCGACATATCGCACAATCCCAATCTGGCAAATTGACGCCCTATCCGGATTGGCTGTTTCAACATCAATCGCTGTAAAGTTCATTTAATCTCCTATTTGGTGTTCATGTTGCCCGATTTTTGGGCACGCCTCTTTGGATTACTGGTGTATATGACTTCGATTCCTGTTTTGGAGCAAGTGATTTTCATTTCTTTAGACAAATCTATGTCTAAATCATCCCCTCTTAATCCTTGCCATTGCGCCAAATAATTAAGAGTCCCGTATTTTTTTAGTTGCTTAATCTTCTTGGCAACTCCGCCCTTCCAAAGCAACAAAGGAAGTTCTCCTTTTTTTGCTTTTTTCGCTAATTCCGGATTCTTATCGCGTGTTTCCCTTCCGACTTCCCAGCAAGTGATCAAGCCTTTGTCACAACCCAGCCAACGCTCCTCCCAAGAAGGATCGACTCGTTTGGGCGCCTTGAACGCTCGATAGATTCTTTGTTTCACGATATTCCCCAATGGTCAGATTCATGTGATGTGTAGTGATTATACAACTCACCCCATTGCTGCCCGCGCTCGTTGCCGTGTGTGGTTCGAGTTCATCTTCCACAGCGAAGCCGCGTCATAGTCGAATTTGATTCGCTCCGCGCCGAGCAGGTTGGTTAGGGAGTCGATCAGGGGTTGGGTTGGTTGGATAGTCCAGTCGGGGCCGAGGCGCAACACGCCGGTTTCGCCTTCGGCGCGGCGGTAGCGGACGGTGATTTCGACTTCGCCGCCGCGGTGGGCGGATAGAGTGTGGTGGATTTGCCGCATCGCGTCGTCGGCTAATCCGTCGGCGCGCAAGTCGAGGCGGATGCGGCGCAGGCAGACGCGGCGGAAGGCGTCCAAATCGGCCACCGCCTCGGCGCTCATCTTCACGCCGCCGGTGTATTCGTCGGTGCTGAACTCGCCGTGCACCACCAGCACCTTGCCCTTTTGCAAGGTCGCGCGATAGCGTTGGTATTTGTCCGAATACAAGCCGACTTCGATGCGCTCGGCGGCGTTGTCGAGGGTGGCGTATGCGACTTTGCCATGGCGCGTCATTTTTTCGCGCACGCCGATCGCAAGGCCGGCGAAGATGCCGCTGGTCGGCGTGCTCAGCCGCATCGCGCCGACGTTGGTCTGCGCCACCTCGGCCAACTCGGCGCGGTGGCGGGTGTATGGATGGCCGGTCAGATACAGCCCGAGGGTCTCGCGCTCGGCTTCGAGTCGCTGTTGCTCGCTCCATCGCGCGGCATCGCGCCCGCGGCGGCCAAGCGGCGACTCCTCGACCGCGCCGAACATGTCGGACTGGCCGGTCTGCTGGCTCAGTTGCTGTTGCTCGGCGGCTTGCATCGCGTCGGCGATGTCCGCCATCAACGCCGCGCGGTGTTCGCCGAGGCAGTCCATCGCGCCGCTTTTGACCAGCGCCTCGAGCACGCGCTTGCCGGCGATCGCGGTATCGACGCGGCGGCAGAAATCGAACAAGTCGGCGAACGCGCCGCCTATATCGCGCGCCGCTTCGATGCGCTCGCTGACGTTCTTGCCGACGCCCTTGACCGCGCCGACGCCGTACAAGATGGTGCGCGCGCGCAGCGGGCGGAAGCCGTGATAGCAAGCGTTGACGTCGGGCGGGAGAACTTCGAGTCCCAACTCGGCGCATTCGCGCAGCAACTCGACCACGCGGTCGGTGCTGGCGAGTTCCGCCGACAGCATCGCCGCCATGAACTCGACCGGATAATGCGCCTTCAGCCAAGCGGTGTGATACGCCACCAGCGCATAGCCGACCGAATGCGACTTGTTGAAGCCGTAGCCGGCGAACTTCTCCATCAAGTCGAAGATGCGCGTCGCCACCGTCGCCTTGACTCCGCGCGCCGCCGCGCCGTGGTTGAACACCTTGCGCTGCTTCGCCATCTCGTCCGGGTTCTTCTTGCCCATCGCCTTGCGCAGCACGTCGGCGCCGCCGAGGGTGTAGTTGGCGAGCACACGCGCGATCTGCATCACTTGCTCTTGATAAACGATGACGCCGTAAGTCGGCTTGAGGATCGGCTCCAGGTCGGCATGCGGATAGGCGATGCTTTCGCGCCCATGCTTGCGCGCGACGAAGTCGTCCACCATGCCCGACTGCAGCGGACCGGGGCGGAACAGCGCGACCAGCGCGACTAGGTCGTCGAACTGATCGGGCTGCAGGCGCAGGATCAATTCCTTCATGCCGCGCGATTCCAGTTGGAAGATGCCGATGGTGCGGCCGCTGCGAATCAACTCGTAGGTGGCGGCGTCGGAGAGCGGCACCGTCGCTATGTCGAGCAGCGCGCGGTCGTTGTCGCCATTGTCGTTGTCGTTGTCGTTGTCGTTGTCGCTTTGCCGGCGTTGATTGATCATCTTCACCGCCAAGTCAATGATGGTCAGCGTGCGCAGTCCGAGGAAGTCGAACTTGACCAAGCCGATCGATTCCAGATCGTCCTTGTCGAGTTGGGTGACCGCTTGGTTGAAGTGCGCGTCGGCGAACAGCGGCGTGTATTCGGTCAGCGCGCGCGGTGCGATCACCACGCCGGCGGCATGCGTGCTGACGTTGCGCGCGATGCCCTCCAACTGCATCGCGTTGTCGATCAACTCCTGTATCTCGCTCTCGTCCTTGCATCTTTGGCGCAGCATGGATTCCTGATTCAGCGCCTTTTGCAAAGTCATGCCAAGTTCATGCGGAATCAGTTTGGCGATTTGATCGACCAGTCCGAGCGGCAGCGCCATCACCCGGCCGACGTCGCGCACCGATGCCTTCGCCGCCATGGTGCCGAAGGTGATGATCTGCGCCACTTGTTCGCGGCCGTATCTTTCGGCGACATACTCGATCACGCGATCGCGGCCGTCGACGCAGAAGTCGATGTCGAAGTCCGGCAGCGAGACGCGCTCGGGATTGAGGAATCGCTCGAACAGCAAGCCGTAGCGCAACGGGTCGAGTTCGGTGATGCCGGTCGCCCACGCTACCAAGGAGCCTGCGCCCGAGCCGCGCCCGGGACCGACCGGGATGTCGTTCTCCTTCGCCCAGCGGATGAAGTCGGCGACGATCAGGAAGTAGCCGGGATAGCCCATCTCGGCGATGATTCCCAACTCGTGCTCGAGGCGCGCGTCGTAGTCTTCGCTAATTTTGTCGTCGTCGCCAATACCGCCGTTCGCGCGCAAGCGGTCGGCGAGTCCGTCGCGCGCCAAGCGGCGCAAAATCTGCTCGACGCTCTCATCGCCGGCGTCGGGATAGGCCGGCAAGAAACTTTGATTGAAGTCGAAGAACAAGTTGCAGCGCTTGGCGATCTCGACGGTGTTGCCGACCGCTTCGGGCAAGTCGGCGAACAGATCGCTCATCTCGGCGGCGCTGCGCAGGTATTGCTGCGGCGTGAAGCGGCGCGGGCGGCGCGGGTCGGCGAGCACGCGGCCTTCGTTGATGCAGACGCGAATCTCGTGCGCGTCGAACTCCTCGGCGGCGATGAACTCGACTCGATTGGTCGCCGCCAACGCGATGCCGCGCGCCGCCGCCAGTTGCGCCGCACGGCGGATGTAGTCGCGCTCGCGCGGATGCCCGACGCGGCTGACTTGCAGATACAGCCGGTCGCCGAGCAGTTGTTGATAGGCGTCGAGCAGCGCTTCGTCGGACCGCGCCGCTACGCCCGGCGCGGTGTGTTGCGCGAGCGCGCCCTCGTGGTCGTCGAGCAACGCGAGCAGCCCGCCGTGCATGAGTTCGAAGTCGCGCCACGCGATCACCGGCTTAGCCTTATGCTGCCCGCGCAGATGCGCTTCGGTCAGGAATCGACTCAAGTTGCGATAGCCTTCGTTGTCGCGGCACAGCACGATCATGCGGTCGGCGCGGTCGCGCGCGAGCGGATTCTCGATCCAAACATCGCAGCCGATCAGCGGCTTGACGCCGCAGGCGAGGCAGGCACGATGGAACTTGATCACGCCGTGCACATTCGACAAGTCGGTCAGCGCAACCGCCGGAAATCCCTGCTGCGCGGCGCGCTCGGCGAGCGGCGCGATGCGCACGATGCCGTCGCTCAGCGAATACTCCGAATGCACATGCAAATGCACGAACGCGCTCATCGCCGCATCGACGCGCTTCGTCTTGGTCGCGCGCGGACTCATGCCAGCAACATCATCGCGCGTCGTCGTCGCATTCGCCGACCAACAGCCGCCGCACCGGCGCGTAGGTGCGGCGGTGATGCGCGGTCACGCCGTGGCGGCGCAGCGCGTCGAGATGCGCGCGCGTCGGATAACCCTTGTGCCGCTCGAAGCCGTATTGCGGATAGGCGCGGGCAATCTCGCGCATGCATCGGTCGCGCTCCTCCTTGGCGAGGATCGACGCCGCCGAGATCGCGGCGTGCAACGCGTCGCCGCCGACCACCGCTTCGCCCGGGCACGGCAGTTGCGGCAGTTGCTTGCCATCCACCAGCGCGCCGCTCGGGCAGACGCGAAGCGCGGCGACCGCGCGCTGCATCGCCAGCAGCGTCGCTTGCAGGATGTTGAGCGCGTCGATCTCGGCGACGCTGGCGCTGGCGACCGCCCAGTGCAGCGCGGTGCGTTTGATCTCGGCCTCGATCACGCCGCGGCGCGCAGCCGACAGTCGCTTGGAATCGGCGAGGCCGACGATCGGCGCGTCGGGATTCAAGATCGCCGCCGCCGCCACCACCGGTCCGGCGAGCGGACCGCGACCGGCTTCGTCGATGCCGGCGATCATTCGCGCGCCAACTCCAGCACCGCGTCCGCCGCGCGCGCATCGGCGCCAAGTTTGAGTTGGCGATGCAGGTCGGCGAAGCGCAGTTCGAGTTCAGCGATGCGCGCCGGATCGCGCAGCATCTGGTCGGCGATGCGCGCGATGTTTTCGGCGGTCGCGTGCGACTGGATCAGTTCCAGAATCATCGGCGGGCGCAACAGTTGGTTCGGCATCGAATAATAATCCACATGGCGCAGCCGCCGCATCAGCCAGTGGCTCGCCGCCGCCAGTTTATACGCGACGATGTGCGGCCGGCGCAGCAACGCCGCCTCTAACGCCGCGGTGCCGGAGGCGACGATGGCGAAGTCGCAAGCCTCCAACGCCAAGCGCGCGCCGCCGTCAACGGTGCGCAACGGCAAGTCGCCGATGTCTTTGTTCGCGGATTGATTCGAAGATCGATTCGCGATTTGAATCTTGGCGAACTCGTCCGCCGCGGCAGCGCCGGCGAATGGAAGTATGAAGCGCGCCTCGGGATGGCGTTCGCGGATGCGCCGCGCGGCTTGGAGGAAGACTTCGCTATGGCGGCGGATTTCGCTACGGCGGCTGCCGGGCAGCAGCGCGATCAGCAAGCCGTCGCCGAAGCCGAGTTGTCGGCGCGCGCCGGCGCGATCGGGCGCGGCGATCTCGTCGGCGATCGGATGGCCGACGCAGGTGACCGGCACGCGATGCGCGCGGTAATACTCGGCTTCGAACGGGAACAGCGCCAGCATGTGATCGATTGACTTGCGGATTTTGCGGATGCGATAGCCGCGCCACGCCCACACTGTCGGGCTGACATAGTGCGCGCAGGCGACGCCGCGGCGCTTCATGCGGCGCGCCAGCGCGAGGTTGAAGTCGGGCGCGTCGATGCCGACGAACACTTGCGCGCGCGCCTCGGCGAAGCGCGCCGGCAACGCGCGGCGGATGCGCAGGATGTCCGGCAACTTCGCCAGCAGTCCGTCGAGTCCGATGACGCCGATGCGCTCCATGTCGAACAGAATCTCGCAGCCGCTCGTCGCCATGCGCGGTCCGCCGACGCCGATGAAGACGCTGTCGGGCGCGCGCGCGCGAATCGCTTCGATCAAGCCCGCGCCCAAGCGGTCGCCGGAAGGCTCGGCGGCGACCATGGCGATGCGTACGCCGCGTCGCGCCGCGTCGGCGGCGGCGTTGTCGTCAGCGGTCAGCGGATGATGCCGCGCTTGGAGCGGCGCAGGAAGTCGCACAGCAGCGCCACTTCGGCGCAGTCGCTCAGGCGTTCGATCTCGGCGATCGCGCTTTGCAAGTCGAGGTTGCTGCGATACAGCAAGCGATAGGCGCGCTTGAGCACGGCGATGGCGTCGTCGTCGTAGTCGCGTCGGCGCAAGCCCTTGACGTTGATGCCGAACGGCTCGGCGCTGTGGCCGGCGGCGACGATGTACGGCGGCACGTCCTTGAAGCAGATCGCGCCGATGCCGGTGATGCAATGCGCGCCGATGTTGCAGAACTGATGCACCAGCGAGAAGCCGCCGAGGATGGCGTGGTCGCCGACTTCGACATGCCCGGCGAGGCTGGCGCCGTTGGCGAAGATGATGCGGTCGCCGAGCACGCAGTCGTGCGCGATGTGCGCGTACGCCATGATGAAGTTGCCGTCGCCGATGCGGGTCTCGCCGCCGCCGCCGACGGTGCCGCGATTGAGCGTGCAGTATTCGCGGATGACGTTGCCGTCGCCGATGGTAAGCCGGGTCGGCTCGCCGGCGTAGGCTTGGTGCTGCGGCGCCTCGCCGATCGAGCAGAACTGGAGGATGCGGTTGTCGGCGCCGATGTCGGTCGGCCCGCGGACGACCACATGCGGCCCGACCGAGGTGTTCGCGCCGATGCGCACGCCGGCTTCGACGATCGTGAACGCGCCGATCTCGACGCCGTCGCCAAGTTGCGCGCGCGAGTCGATCACCGCGCTGGGATGAATCCGCGCCACGTTCAAACCTCGCGGTAGGTGAACAGGATGTCGGCGCGCGCCGCCAAGTCGCCGTCCACCGACGCCTTGCCGCTGTATTTCCAGATGCGACTCTTGTAATGCGTCTGCGCGACCTCGAGCAGCAGTTGATCGCCGGGCTCGACCGGACGCTTGAACCTCGCGTTGTCGATGCCGGCGAACAAGAAGATGATGTTGTCGCCGGGCGACTGCTCGAGCCCGCGGCTGGCGAGGATCGCCGAAGCCTGCGCGATCGCCTCCAGAATCAAGACCCCGGGAAACACCGGACGCGCCGGGAAATGCCCTTGGAAAAACGGCTCGTTGACCGACACGTTCTTGATCGCGCGCAGATGCGCATGGACTTCGTAGTCGAGCACGCGATCGATCAGCAAGAACGGATAGCGATGCGGAAGAATCTCGCGAATGCGATGGATGTCGATGCGGTTCGGATCGTTCATGTCGTTCGTCCGGTGTCGTTCGTTTCGGCGGGGTTGGTCGCGGCGGCGTTGATCGCGGCAGCGTTCATCTCGGCGGCGTTGATTGCGGTGTCGTTCATCTCGGCGGCGTTCATCGTACAGCGACTCATTTCGGTGCCTCGATCTTGGCGGCGAGTGCGGCGACTTTTTTCGCCAGCGAGTCGAGGCGGCGCAGGTTGGCGATCGTGCGTCGGTGTTGCGCCGCCGCTTGCGCCGGCAGCATCGAGGCGTATTCGCCCGGCTCGGCGATCGAGGCGGCGACGAATCCGTCGGCGAGGATGGTGACGTCGTCGGCGATGCGCAGATGGCCGAGCACCGCGGCGCGACCGCCCAAGCGGCAGCGTTTGCCGATGACCGCACTGCCGGCGATGGCGACGCAGCCGGCCATGATGGTGTGGTCGCCGACGCGAACGTTATGCGCGATCTGGATTTGGTTGTCGAGTTTCACGCCGTCGCCGATCACGGTGTCGTCGAGCGCGCCGCGGTCGATGGTGGTGTTGGCGCCGATGTCCACTTCGTTGCCGATGACCACGCCGCCGAGTTGCTCGATGCGCGTCCACGCGCCGCGCGCGCCCTCGGCGTAGCCGAAGCCGCTGGCGCCGATGACCGCGCCCGAGGCGATGCGGCAGTTGGCGCCGATGCGGGTGCGCGCGTGGAGGCGCGCGCCAGGCTCGAGCACGCTGCCGCGCCCGATCACGCAGTCCGCGCCGACCGTCGCATGCGCGCCGACCACCGCGCCCGGCGCCACTTGCGTGCGCGCGCCGATGACCGCATAGGGGTCGATCGCGGCGCCGCGCACGCT
>JBPCXC010000225.1:0-5101 GCA_051008875.1 bacterium | reverse complement strand
GGGGGGGGTGAGCTGCGCAAAGATGGTGTAGTTGCCGGCGCCGTTGGCGACCACGCTGTCCGCCGGCAGCCGCGCGCGCAAGAAAGTCATGATGCGATCCATCCGCACCGCCGCGCCTTCGTCGCGCGGCGCGGCGACGAAGTCGAGATAGGACTTGCGTGCGGCTTCGACGCGCGTCATGCGCGCGCGGCGTTCGTCCGCCGCCGGCGCGGCGATGCCTTGCGCCGCGCGCAGGAACGACTCGGCGTCGCAGGCGATGGCGACCTCGGCGCGATAGACCGAGTCGAACTCCGCCGCCGACGGAAAGATGTGCGCCAGTTTGCGCCGACCGGCGCGGTCGAACTCGGGCACATCGAACAAGGTGTAGCCGGAGGTGGTCATCTCGCCCAGCCGCGCCGCCAACGCGACCACCAAGTCGGCGTCGCGGAACAACTCGACCAACGCCGGATTGGGGCCGATGCCGAGTTCGCCGACATAGTGCGCGCGGCTGTTGTCGAACATGTCCTGACGACGGAACGCGCACGCCAATGGCAGGCAATGACGTTCGGCGAACTCGGCGAGGAGGTCGTTGGTCGCCGCGCTCCACGCCGCGCCGCCGAACACCACCGCCGGACGCCGCGCGCGACGCAGCAGTTCGCCGAAGCGCGCCATCGCCTCGGCCGACGGCGCTTCGACCGCGCGCGTCGGCTTGGGCGCGTCGGCGACCGCGGCGCGCTCGCGCAGCATGTCCTCGGGCAACTCCACCACCACCGGCCCCGGGCGGTCGCCGATCGCGCGCGCCCACGCCTCGGCCAATCCCGCCGGAATGTCGGCGGCGCGCTCGATGCGCAGCACCGCCTTGGCGACGCCGTCATACACGCGCGCGTAGTCGAGTTCCTGGAACGCCTCGCGACCGCGTTCGTCGCGCGGGTTCTGGCCGATGAACAGCAGCAGCGGAGTCGAATCCTGGAACGCGGTGTGCACGCCGATCATCGCGTTCGACGCGCCCGGCCCGCGCGAGACGAAGCACACGCCCGGCTCGCCGCTCAACTTGGCGAACGCCTCGGCCATGTACGCCGCGCCGCCCTCTTGTCGGCAGACGATCAAGCGCAGTTGGTCGCGGCGGTCGTAGCAGGCGTCGAGCGCGGCGAGATAACTCTCGCCGGGAACGCAGAAGGCGCAGCGCGCGCCGTTGGCGACCAGTCCGTCCACCAGCACTTGGCCGCCGCTTCGTTCGGGGTATGGCATCGGCAATCGGAGCGCGGCGTTCGGTGTTCGGCGTTGTTGTGGTGCGGTCGCCAAGCATACCGCAAACCACACCGCAATCGCGGCGCGCGATGCGCGTCCGCGGCAGCGTTTCGTGCTAGATTTGAATCCTGCCGAACTGAATGCCGGACCACGCCGGCGCAACCGCTTCGCGATGAAAAACCACGCTGCAAACTCCGCGACAAACCCCGCCGAAACCGACTCCGCTTCGGCGTTCGATGTCGCCGCGGTGCGCGCTCAGTTTCCGATTCTCGAGCGGCGCGTCAACGACCATCCGCTGATCTATCTCGACAACGGCGCGTCGTCGCAGAAGCCGCGGCAAGTGATCGATCAGGTCGCGCGGTATTACCGCGAGTTCAACTCCAACATCCACCGCGGCGTGCATCACTTGAGCCAGCAGGCGACCGAGGCGTACGAGCGCGCGCGCGCGATCGTGCGCGCGTATCTGAACGCCGCGCATGCGCACGAGGTGGTGCTGACCGCCGGCACCACCGCGAGCATCAACTTGGTGGCGTCGTCGTGGGGGCGCGCGAATTTGTCGGCCGGCGACGAGGTCATCGTCTCCACCATGGAGCATCATTCCAACATCGTGCCGTGGCAGTTGATCTGCGCCGAGCGCGGCGCGCGGCTGCGCGTGCTGCCGATCACCGAGTCCGGCGAATGGCGTATGGACGCATTCGAGGATCTGCTTTCGGCGCGCACCAAACTGGTGGCGACGCTGCATGTGTCCAACTCGCTCGGCACGATCAATCCGGTCGAGCGGCTGATCGAGTTGGCGCATGCGCGCGGCGTGCCGGTGCTGCTCGACGGTGCGCAGGCGGCGCCGCACATGCGCCTCGACATGCGCGCGCTGGACGTCGATTTCTACGCCTTCTCCGGGCACAAGGTGTTCGCCCCGACCGGCGTCGGCGTGCTGTACGCCAAGGAGTCGCTGCTGCGCGCGATGCCGCCGTACCAAGGCGGCGGCGAGATGATCGAGCGCGTCACCTTCGAGCGCACCACCTACGCCGAGTTGCCGCACAAGTTCGAGGCCGGCACGCCGAACATCGTCGGCGGCATCGGGCTGGGCGCGGCGATCGAATGGTTCGCGCAGTTCGACGCCAGCGCGCTGGCGGCGCACGAGCAGGACTTGCTCGCGTACGCCACCGAGCGCATCAACGCGATCGACGGCGCGCGCATCATCGGCACCGCCGCGCACAAGGCGTGCGTGGTCTCGTTCCTGCTCGACGGCGCGCATCCGTTCGACGTCGGCGCGATCCTCGACCAGCAGGGAATCGCGGTGCGCACCGGCCATCACTGCAACCAGCCGCTGATGGACTTCTACAACATCCCCGGCACGGTGCGCGCGTCGTTCGCGCTATACAACAACCGCGCCGACGTGGACGCGCTGGCGGAGGGAGTCGAGCGCGCCGCCGCAATGCTCGGGTAGGTTCCGATGCCCGCCGACGCAACGATGACCGCGAACACAAGCATCAACCAAACTCAAGACGACATCGTCGGCGAGTTCGCGGTGTTCGATCAATGGATGGACAAGTATGAATACCTGATCGAACTCGGCCGCCAACTGCCGCTGATCGACGCCGCGCACAAGACCGACGACCATCTCATCCGCGGCTGCCAGAGCCAAGTGTGGCTGCACGCGCAACTGCGCGACGGCGCGGTGCGCTTCACCGCCGACAGCGACGCGGTCATCACCAAAGGCATCATCGCGCTGCTGGTGCGCGTGCTCGCCGACCAACGCCCCGAGGACATCGCCGCCGCCGACTTGTACTTCATCGACGCCATCGGCCTGCGCGAACATCTGTCGTCAACGCGCTCGAACGGCTTGGTCAACATGGTGCGCACGTTGAAGTCGATCGGCAAGAAGTTCAGCCAAGCGCATTAGCGATTCGCGATCGGCGATTCGTGATTCGCGATTCTCAATTCACCACCAACGATCAACGCCGCGCGCCGACTCGAAAGAACTCGGTGAAGCCGGCGGACATGATCAACGCCGCGCCGAGTCCTTCGCGCACGCCGAACGGCTCGTCGGTGAACAGCGCGGCGGTGACGATGCCGATCGCGACCTCCATCATCAGCAGGATCGCCACCCGCCCCGGCTCGATGCGGCCGCCGCCGTAGAACGTCAGCCACACCACCGGCAGATTCCAGACGAAGGCGAAGGCGAGCAGCCAGGCGAGCCAAACCCAGTCGAAGTCGAAGCCGGTCGCCGACCATTCGCGCCCGCCGGGGATCGCGGTCAAGGCGGCGAAGATCAAGGTGGCGAAGATGAACTGCAGCGCGACCTTGTCGGCGATCGGATGTTCGCGCGCGCGCTGCGTATAGACCATCGCCAACGCCCACGACACGCCCGAGGCGAGGCCGAGCCATTCGCCGATGTCGCGCGGCCACAGACTGGCGTTGTCGACTTCGAGGATCACCAGCATGCCGGACAGCCCGAACGCCAGCGTGACCATGCGCCGCGCGGTGATCGGCTGGCCGAGCATCAGCCGCGCCAGCAGCGTGCTCCACACCGGCGTCAAATAGAACAGCAGGATCACCCGCGCGACATGGCCGCGCAACGCGCCCTCGGCATACAACGCCAGCGCGCCGGCGAAGAACAGCGCGCCGAGAATCAACGGCAAGCCGGCGGCGGCGATGCGCCGACGCCGCAACACCACCACCGGCAACATCACCGCCAACGGAATCAACAGCCCGGCACCGGTCGCCCAGATGCTACCGAAGCCGAGCGCGTCGAGTTTGCGCAACGGAATCCACCACGTGCCCCACAGCACGGTCGAGGCGAGGATCGCCACCGTCGGCCACGCGGCGGAGTCGGCGGTGGCGGTTGTTGTTGCTGTTGTTGCTGCTTTCATGCGTGAGTCGCGTGGGTCGTCATCGGTTGATGCGGAGGATGCAGCGCCGGGGTCGCGGCGCCGGCGGATTATCGCCATAACGACGACGCCGAACAACCGCGCCGGACAACCCGCGCACGCTTGAGTCGGACTCCGGAGTTCGCGCGCAAGCGGTTATACTGCCGCCACCGTCCGCTTTCCTAACCCGCGCATCACCCGAGCATCCCGATGTTCGCCGACGCCTATCGCATCGCCAGCCGCTTCACCTTGCCGGTGGTCATCTCCAGCCGCTCCGACCGCGGCGTGTGCGCGAGCACGATCGGCGCTTGCGTGGTGGTCAATCGCGACGGCTGGATTCTGACTTGCGCGCATCTGCTGCAAGAGATCGAACGCCAGCGCAAAAGCGTCGCCAAGCACGATGCGCATCGCGACGGCGTGCGCCGGCTCGAGCGCGACACCGTCGCCGACAAGCGATTCCGCAAGACCAAGGTGCGCGGCATCACGCGACCGGCGGCGGGCAGCGTGCGCAATCATTCGGTGTGGTGGGGGCGCGACGGCGCGCAACTGCACGACATCGCGATGATGCCGGCGGCGGATCTCGCGCTCGGTCGGCTGCAACCGTTCGACCCGGCGAGCGTGGCGCATTACCCGAAATTCAAACGCCCCGGCGCGAACTACGCGCCCGGTCGCAGTCTGTGCAAACTCGGCTTCCCGTTCCACGCCATCACGCCGTCGTTCGACCAAGACAACAACGCCTTCGTGCTGCCGCCGGGCGCGGTGCCGCTGCCGTTGTTCCCGATCGAAGGCTTGTTCACCCGCGTCGTGGTCGCGGCGATGCCGGGCATGGAGGCGGATCAAAAAGGCAAGTTCATCGAGACCTCATCGCCCGGCTTGGTCGGGCAAAGCGGCGGCCCGATCGTCGACGCCGACGGCGCGGTGTGGGCATTGCAATCGCACACGCGCCATTACCCGCTCGGCTTCAGCCCGCCGGCGCCGGGGGAGGAGGCCAGAGCAAAAAAAAA
>JBPCXC010000224.1:0-11595 GCA_051008875.1 bacterium | reverse complement strand
CCCCCCCCCCCCCCCCCCCCCCCCCCCCCCCCCCCCCCCCCCCCCCCCCCCCCCCCCCCCCCCCCCCCCCCCCCCCCCCCCCCCCCCCCCCCCCCCCCCCCCCCCCCCCCCCAGATCGCACTAATGGTCTCGTGGGCTCGGAGATGTGTATAAGAGACAGCAACTCCAATCGCCTGCGCGAGATCGCGCGCCGCGCCGGCGCGCCGGCATACTTGATCGACCGCGCCGATCAAATCCAACCGCAATGGCTCGAAGGCAAACGCCGCGCCGGAGTCACCGCCGGCGCCTCGGCACCGGAAGCGCTGGTCGCCGAAGTGATCGAACACCTCGGCCAACGCGTCGAACAAGCCATCGAACTCGACGGCCCGCACGAGCGCATCTCGTTCTCGCTGCCGCGCGGGCTTGTTTAAGTCGATGGGCGAGCGGCTTGTTGCGCTCGGGCAAAAATCGCCGCCGCCGTCATTCCGGCTTGGACGCCGGAATCCAGTTGTCCATGGATGGCGAACTTCAATCTGGCGGGGTGGTGTGAATAAACCGCGCGATTCCCGTTCGCATCAAAAGCAAGCAAGCCTTCGGCTTGCATCACTCGCGTTCGCGAGTGTGGATTCCCGCTTAAAAGACTGCGGGAATGACGGAAGGGGGAGGATGGCTGCGGGAAAAAAACGCCCGGAGCGTTTTTTTGCGAACCTAAGCGAGTCCGTGCGGCGTGCGGCGTATAATCGCGCGGTTAGCGGCAATGCCGGAATAGCTCAGTCGGTAGAGCAACTGATTCGTAATCAGTAGGTCGGAGGTTCGATTCCTCTTTCCGGCACCACCTGTTTATCGTTTCCGTTTGCGCCCGCGGTCGGCGGCGTCAATGCAACCGCGCGAGTTCGCCGATCAGCACCGACAGCATCGCGAAGTCGGGGGTGTGCTCGGCTTTGAGCGCGGCGATCATTTGTTCGATCGCTTCGATCGACGCCAGATTCGACTCCACCCATTGCGTGTTCATCGCCGCGGCGCTGGCGCGCTTTGGCGATAGAACGGTCGAGGCGATCGCGGTGTGGCTGGCGCGCAGGTCGTTGCCGAGGCGGAACTGCGCGCGCTCGTGCCACACGTCGCTCGCCGGCAGCGCGTCGATCGCGCGCTCGATCCAACCGATGTCGAGGGCTTCGCGCACGCGGAAATACACTTCGGCGGCGCGCTCGATCGAATGCTTGCGCCGCGTCGAGATGGCGACGATGTCGAGCGCGTAGCCGAGCGTCGGCAACGCCGCGATGCGCTGCGCGACCAACTCCGGCACGCCGGCGGCGACGAATTTGTCGCGCCGCGAAGCGAGCGCCGCCGCGCCGCTCTGCCCCAAGGTTTGCTGCAAGCGCGCCTTGAGTCGCTCGCAGCCGGGGCGGTAGGCGCGCACCAACGCGGCGATGTCGAGCGGGCCGGGTTGATTGCGCAGCAGCCACACGACGCAGTGGCGCATGCTCGCCGCGACTTGCCCGAGCATCTGCAGTTGGACGCGCGCGGCGACTTGGTTGTCGAGCGATTCGATCGCGCGGTTCGCGCCGGGCGCGTCGAGGATTTCGCGCGCGGCGATGTAGGCGCGGGTGATTTCGCTCGCCGAGTGGCCGCCGAGATCGCCCAAGCGCAAGTGGAAACTCGGACCCATCGTGCCGACCAAGTCGTTGGTCACCTGCGTCGCGATAATCTCCCGCTTGAGGCGATGCGCGCGAGTCTGCGCCGGGAATCGCTTCGCCAGCAACTTTGGAAAATAACGATCGATCTCGACCGCCAAGTACGGATCGTCGGGCACTTTCGAATCGAGCAGCGCCTGATACAAGTCCATCTTGCTGTACGACAGCAGCACCGAAAGTTCCGGGCGCGTCAGCCAAGCGCGCTCCTCGCGCCGCTCCTCGAGCGCGGCGGCGTTCGGCAGGAACTCGATCGCGCGGTCGAGCAAGCCCTTGCGCTCGAGCGCGTCGATCGCGCGGCATTGCTGCCCCATCAACTCCTCGCCGCGCACCGCGGCGACGCTGATCGCCTGCGTCTGCAGGTAGTTGTTGCGCAGCACCATTGCGCCGACTTCCGCTTGCATCCGCGCCAAGGTCGCGTTGCGGCGATTCGGCGCGAGTTGTTTCGCTTCGATCGCCGCGCGCAGCAGAATCTTGATGTTGACTTCGTGATCCGAAATGTCCACGCCGGCGGAGTTGTCGATCGCGTCGGTGTAGCATCGTCCGCCGCCGCGGGCGTATTCGACTCGCGCCAGTTGCGTCATGCCGAGGTTGCCGCCTTCGCCGATGACTTTACAGCGCAGTTGGCTGGCGTTGACGCGCACGCCGTCGTTGCTTTTGTCCTGCGCTTGCTCGTGGGTCTCGCCGCTTGCCTTGACATAGGTGCCGATGCCGCCGTTCCACAGCAGTTCGACTTCGGCCTTCAAGATCAAGTTGATCAGATCGTCCGGCGCATAGCGCTCCTTGCCGGCGCCCAGCGCCTTCTTCGCTTGCACCGACAGCGCGATCGACTTGGCGCTGCGCTCGAACACGCCGCCGCCGGGGGAAAGTAGTTCGCGATCGTAGTTCGCCCACGATGCGTCCGACGACTCGAACAATCGCAGCCGCTCGCGGTGACCGGCGGCGGCGTCGGGCGACGGGTCGATGAAGATATGGCGGTGGTTGAACGCCGCGACCAAGCGGATGTGCGGCGACAGCAGCATGCCGTTGCCGAACACGTCGCCGCCCATGTCGCCGATGCCGACCGCGGTGAAGTCGGCCGACTGCACGTCCTTGCCGAGTTCGCGGAAATGCCGCTTGACCGACTCCCACGCGCCGCGCGCGGTGATGCCCATCTTCTTGTGGTCGTAGCCGACCGAGCCGCCCGAGGCGAACGCGTCGCCGAGCCAGAAGCCGCACGCCAGCGATAATTCGTTGGCGATGTCGGAGAAGGTCGCGGTGCCTTTGTCGGCGGCGACCACCAAGTACGGATCATCGTCGTCCAAGCGCACCGCTTGCGGCGGCGGAATGACTTTCTTGCCGGCGAGGTTGTCGGTCAAGTCGAGCAAGCCGCTGATGAACAGGCGGTAGCAGGCGACCACTTCGCGTTGGACATCGCCGCTGTCGCCGGGCGCCGGCAGACGCTTGGCGACGAAGCCGCCTTTGGAGCCGACCGGCACGATCACCGCGTTCTTGACGCGCTGCGCCTTGACCAGGCCGAGCACTTCGGTGCGGAAGTCCTCCGGCCGCTCCGACCAGCGCAGTCCGCCGCGCGCGACCTTGCCGCCGCGCAGATGCACGCCCTCGAGCCGCGGCGAGCAGACGAAGATCCCATACGCCGGCACCGGCGCCGGGATGCGCGGGATCGCGCCGGGGCGGAGTTTGAGCGCGAGATAGGGCTTGTCGCCGCCGTCGGCGTCGCGCTGGTAGTAGTTGGTGCGCACGGTGGCGTCGATCACGTCGAGCAGCGCGCGGATGATGCGGTCTTCGTCGAGGCTGGCGACGCAGTCGAGTTCGCGCTTGATCGCCGACTTCCACTTGCGCGCGCCGGCGCCGTTGACGGCCGGGTCGAAACGCGCGTTGAACAACGCCACCGCCGCTGCCGCCAACTGCGGATTGCCGGCGAGCGCGTCGATGATGTAATGCTCGCTGTAGCGCAGGCGGATTTGCTTGAGGTAGCGGTAGCACGCGCGCAGCAAGCCGATCTGCTTCCAGTCGAGCCCGGCGAGCAAGGTCAGTTGATTGTAGCCGTCGTCCTCGATGCCGCCGTGCCAGGCTTGCACGAAGGTCGCCTGGAAGTCGTGCGCGTACGCGGCGATGTCGAACGCGCGGCGGTCTTGGCGCGCGATCTCGAAGTCGTACAACCACAACGCGCGGCCGTCGCATCGGTTGAACTCATACGGCCGCTCGCGCAAAACGCGCACGCCCATGTGTCCGAGGATCGGGAGAACGTCCGACAACGCGATCGAGTGGTCGTCCGAATACAACTTGAAACTGGCGATGTCGTCGGCGGGCGCGTCGTCGTTGTCGTCGCGCGCGCGGTAGGTGAGCACGGCGTGGATGTTGCGGCGCGCGTCGGCTGCGCGGTCGTCGTGCTCATCGTGTTCGATGCGCGCCAGGCAGTCGATGTCGCGGATCGCCTGCTCGATCGAGAACTCGTCTTGATAGCCGCGCGGGAAGGCGTCGCGATACAGCGCGAGCGCGCGGTCGGCATCTTCGAAGCCGCGCTGCTGGCGGATCGCCTCGTGCAGGTTGTCGTTCCAGTCGCGCGCCATCGCTTGGATCGCGCGCTCGAGTTCGCCGGCGTCGACGGCGCGCGCGGAGCGGTCGCGGCAGTGGATGATGTAGTGGATCCGGGTCAGGATCGAGTCCGAGAAGTACACGTTGAACGACACTTCGCTGGCGTCGAGGCGCTCGCCGAGGAAGTCTTGGATGCGCCGGCGCAGATCGCTGTTGAACAGATCGCGCGGGATGTACGCGAGGCAGGAATAGAAATGGCCGCAGATGTTTCGGTGCAGATGCACGCGCGTCTTGCGCCGCTCGAGATGATTCATCAGCGTCATGCACAGCGCATACAAACTGCGCGTGTCCATCTGCAGCAGTTTCTCGCGCGGCAAGGTCTCGAGGATCATCTGCAGCGCCTTGTAGCCGTGGCCGCCGGGAATCAGCGTGCTCTCCTTGAGGATGTACGCGGTCTTGTTGCGCAAGTGCGGGATGTTCGCGGTCGGCTGCCGCGCCGCCGCGCCGGCGAAGAAGCCGAGGATGCAACTCACCTTGCGCCGCGCCGCGCCGGGCTTCGGCGTGTGCTCGATCATCAGGCAGTCGAGATAGTTGTTGCGGTGGATGGTCGAGCGTTGCAGCGACTTGGTGAACACCAGCGCCGAGGTCTTGCTGCACACTGCCGACGGCAGCAAGTCGCCGGCCGCGCCTTGGTCGGCGCGCAGGATGCCGAGCGTCGAGTTCGCGGCGATGCGCGCGCCGCGTCCGCGTGCATTCGACTCAACCCCGGATTCGCCATCGGCGTGCGCCGGCGCGCTCATCTCGGCGTAGCCGATGAAGGCGAAGTTGTGGCTCTCCATCCAGCGCAGCAACTCGCCGTGTTCGGCGAACGCTGGTCCGTGCTTGCGCTGGTCGAGCATCGCCGCCAGTTCGCGCGTGCGCGCGCGCATCTTCGCCCAGTCGTCAATCACGATCTCGAGGTCGGCGACGATGCCGCGCAGTTCGCGCGCCATGCGCTGGTGCTCGCTCGGCGGAGTGAAGTCGATCGCGAACTGGATGTACGACTCGATCGCGCCGTCGCCGTCGCTGGCGATCGCGCCGTCGCCGTCGCTGGCGATCGCGCCGCCTTGATCGGTCGGCGTCGCCTTGCTCTTCTTTCCGGTGTAGCGATGCATCGCGACCACGCGATGTCGCGCGTCGCGGCGCACGGTGAAGGTCGGATGCGCGATGCGCTGCGGCGTCTTGCGCAGCGCGTTGAGTTTGATCGTCAGCGAGTCGATGATGAACGGCTTGTCGTCGGTGATGAGATTGATCACGGTGGCGTCCTGCTCGCCGATCGATTCATCGCGCGCCGCATCGAGGTTATAGATCTCGATCAAAGTCTCGCCGGCTTTGCGCACGCGGCCGAGACGCCGATGGCGCAACGCCGCGCGGCGCAGCGCGAGCGCCTTGTCCGCGGCAAAGTCCTGCCCCGACAGGCGATGATAGAAGTCGCGCAAAAAGGCGATCTCGTCCTCGCCCGGCGCCGACGCGCTGCGGCTCTTGACCGCGGAGATGAGTTTTTCGGTGACCGCGTTTTTCATGTGGCGAAGTCGGCGTCGCGTCGTGGTTCACGCCGTCGCGCGCGCGCATTCATTATAAGACAATTGCGGTCGCGGTTACGGTCGCGGTCGCCGTTGAATCAACGCGCTATGAATCGTCGCGCCGCAGCAACGCCACCGCATGCGCGGCGATGCCTTGCTCGCGTCCGCAGAAGCCGAGGCCGTCGGTGGTGGTCGCCTTGACGTTGACTTGCTCGACGGCGATGGCGAGATCGTCGGCGATGCGCTGTCGCATCCGCGGAATGTGCGGCGCCATCTCGGGACGTTGCGCGACGATGGTGCAGTCGATGTTGTGCACCCGCCAGCGCGCGTCGGCGAGCATGCGCTGCACGCGACGCGCGATCGCGCGGCTGTCGGCGTCTTGATGTTGCGCTTGCGACGACGGGAAGTGTTCGCCGAGGTCGCCGAGTCCGGCGGCGCCGAGGCAAGCGTCGCAGATCGCGTGCAGCAGCACGTCGGCGTCGGAATGGCCGTCCAGACCCAAGTGCCAGTCGATCGCGACGCCGCCGACCACCAGCGCGCGCCCGGCGACCAGCCGATGGGCGTCGTAGCCGTGGCCGACCCGAAACGACGACGACGGCGGCGGCGATTGATTCGCATTCACCGCGCTATTCTACCGCGCCGGCGAGATACAACGCCGCCAACTCCAAGTCCGCCGGCGCGGTGATCTTGATGTTGGCGGGATGGCCTTCGACCAGCGCCGGGCGCACGCCGACGCGCTCCATCGCGGCCGACTCATCGCGCGGCGCGACGCCGTGTTGCAGCGCGTCGCGCAACGCGTCGTGCAACGGCGCGCAACGAAACATCTGCGGCGTCAGCGCGCGCCAACATGAGTCGCACTCGAGCGTCGCCTCGATAACGCCGTCGCCACCATCACCGCTGGCGCGCTTGAGCGTGTCGGTCAGCGCCAACGCCAACGCCGCGCCATCGCCATGCGCGCGCGCGGCGGCGGCGACGCGCTCGATGTCCGCCGCGCGCAAGCACGGTCGCGCGGCGTCGTGCACCATCGCCCAGTCGTCGTCGGCGGCGACGCCGTGCTCGAGAATCCACGCGAGCGCGTTGCGCACCGTGCGCGCGCGATCGTCGCCGCCGCGGCTGACCGCGATCAACTTGTCATGCGCGAACGGCTGCGCGCGCCACCACCGATCGCCGTCGCGGATGCCGACCACCACGCCGGCGACCGCATCGTGCCGACACAGCGCGCGCAACGCGTGATCGAGCACGCGCCGACGCGCCAGCGGCAGATATTGCTTCGGCAGATCGGCCATCATCCGCCGCCCGACTCCCGCCGCCGGCACGATCGCCCAGATTTTCCCGTCGCGCTCCGCTTCGCCGCGCTTTGATTGGTGCTGATCTTCGCTGTCACGCATGTCGGTTCGCCTATGCTTTCGCGCGCGCGGCGCGTTAGAATCCGCGCCGCTTTCGCGTCCGCGTATCATCGGAGTTCGCGCCGCGTTCGCATTTAAATTCACACCCGAGTCCCGACTCCGCCGCGCTCGAACATCTCGCTTATTGTGCCTCAAACCGCCGCCCATCGCTTGCTCGACCCGCCGCTCGCCGCCGGCGCCGACGCGACGTTGCGCTGGCGCGGCTTGCACGGCTCGGCGTTGGCGCTGGTGTTGGTCGAGGCGGCGCGCGACGCCGATGGCGTGCTCGCGGTAGTGCTCGACGACCCGCGCCAACTGCGGATTCTAAGCAACGAACTCGGCTTCTTCCGCGCCGCCGACGACCCGCCGGCGTTCGCCTTCCCCGGCTGGGAATGCCTGCCGTACGACGCATTCTCGCCGCATCAGGACATCACCTCGGAGCGCCTGCGCATCCTCGCCGCGCTGCCGAGTTTGGAACGCGGCTTGGTGCTGACCACTTGCGCCAACTTGATGCAGCGGCTGCCGCCGTGCGACTATGTGCTGGGCCATAGTTTCGCGTTGCGCCGGCGTCAGCGCATTGATCTCGCAGCAACGCGCGCGCGGCTGCACGACGCCAACTACGCCGCGGTGCAGCAGGTCATGTCGCCGGGCGAATACGCGTTGCGCGGCGGCTTGGTGGACGTGTTCCCGATGGGCGCCGAAGCGCCGTTCCGACTCGACTTGTTCGACGACGAGATCGAAACGATTCGTTATTTCGATCCGGACACGCAGCGTTCCAAAGGGGAAGTCGAGTCGATCTCGCTGCTGCCGGCGCGCGAGTTCCCGATGACCGAGGACGGCATTGCGAGATTCCGCCAAGCGTTTCGGCGACAGTTCGAAGGCGACCCGCGCGCGCAGCGAATCTACACCGAAGTCAGCCGCGGCCACACCCCCGCCGGCGCCGAGTTCTTCCTGCCGTTGTTCTTCGAGCGCACTTGCACGTTGTTCGACTATTTGCGCGATGACGCGCTGTGGCTGCTGCCGGATCAACTGGCGCAGACCGCGCGCGCGCATTGGGCCGAGATCGAAGACCGCTGGCGCAACGCCAACTACGATCCCGAGCGCAAGGCTTTGCCGCCGCCGATGTTGTATCTGCCGCCCGACTCGTTGCGCGATGAACTACGCGCGCGCCGGCGCATCGTGCACGACTCCGCCGCCGCGCGCGCGACGAATGACAAAGCCGACGACTGGCGCGCGCCGAGCGCGCCGAGCGCGGAGTTTCCGGTCGATCCGCGCGACGAGTCGCCGTATCGCCATCTGCTCGCGCATTTGCGCGCGGCGCGCGGGCGCAAGTTGATCGCGGTCGAGACCGCCGGTCGGCGCGAGGCGATGGAGACGTTGCTGGCGCATCACGGCTTGGCGCCGAGCGCATGCGAAAACTTCGGCGCGTTCGCGCGCGACGACGACATCGCGCTCGGGCTTTGCATCTATCCGCTCGAGCGCGGGCTGCGCTTGGCGCGCTCAAACATCGAAGTCATCGCCGAGAGTCAGCTATACGGCGAGCGCGCTCTGCATCGTCGGCGCGGCACCAAGGCGCAGGACCCGGAGGCGGTGATCCGCTCGCTGGCGGAGTTGCGCGAGGGCGATCCGGTGGTGCACATCGAGCACGGGGTCGGCCGATACCGCGGACTGCGCTTCCTCGACGAAGACGGCGACGAGACCGAGTACTTGACGCTGGAATACCGCGACGGCGACAAGTTGTACGTGCCGGTGCTGTCGCTCGACTTGATCAGTAGATTCGTCGGCGGCGCGCCGGAGCATGCGCCGCTGCATCGCTTGGGCGGCGAGCAATGGGACAAGGCGAAGCGCCGCGCGCGCGAAAAGGCGTACGACGTCGCCGCCGAACTGCTCGAGATGGAGGCGCTGCGCAACGCGCGCGAAGGCCGCGCGATGCGCGTGCCGGAGGACGAGTATCAAGCCTTCGTCGGACGATTCGACTTCGACGAGACGCCCGACCAACTGCGCGCGATCGAAGAAGTCCGCGCCGACTTGGAGTCGCCGCGGCCGATGGACCGGCTGGTGTGCGGCGACGTCGGCTTCGGCAAGACCGAGGTGGCGTTGCGCGCGGCGTTCATCGCGGTGCACAACGACTGCCAAGTGGCGTTGCTCGCGCCGACCACGTTGCTCGCGCAGCAGCATCATCAAACCTTCGTCGATCGCTTCGCCGAGTTGTCGATCTCGGTCGAGATGCTGTCGAGATTCAAGACCAAGCGCCAAGCCGACGCGTTGGTCGCGCGCATGAAGGACGGCTGGCCGGACATCGTCATCGGCACGCATCGGCTGCTGCAGGACGACGTCGGCTTCAAGCGACTCGGGCTGTTGATCATCGACGAGGAGCATCGCTTCGGCGTGCGCCAAAAGGAGCGCATCAAGCGGCTGCGCAGCCAGGTGGACTTGCTGACGCTGACCGCGACGCCGATCCCGCGCACCTTGAACATCGCGATGTCCGGGCTGCGCGCGATTTCGCTGATCGCGACCGCGCCGGAGTTGCGCCTGTCGATCAAGACCTTCATCCGCGAGTCGAGTCGCGGTCTGATTCGCGAAGCCTGCCTGCGCGAAATCCGTCGCGGCGGGCAGGTTTATTTCTTGTACAACGAAGTGAGATCGATGGAAAGATTCGCCGAGGAACTCGCCGAACTGGTGCCCGAAGCCGAAGTCGGACTCGGCCACGGGCGGATGGGCGAGGTGCAACTCGAGCGGGTGATGCGCGACTTCTATCACCAGCGATTCAACCTGCTGGTGTGCTCGACCATCATCGAAAGCGGCATCGACATCCCGTCCGCCAACACCATCATCATCCACCGCGCCGACCGCTTCGGGCTGGCGCAACTGCATCAACTGCGCGGACGCGTCGGGCGCTCGCATCATCAAGCGTTCGCCTATCTGCTGATCCCCGAACGCAAACTAATCAGCGCCGACGCGCGCAAGCGACTCGACGCGTTCGAGTTGATGGAGGACTTGGGTGCTGGCTTCGCGCTGGCGTCGCATGACTTGGAGATCCGCGGCGCCGGCGAACTGCTCGGCGAAACCCAAAGCGGATTGATCGACGACGTCGGCTTCTCGTTGTACAGCGAATACCTGCGCAGCGCGATCGAATCGATCCAGCAGAATCGAATGCCGCTGGTTGATAACGATGTCGAACGTCGCGCAGCGCGCGTTGATCTGCATGTGCCGGCGCTGTTCCCGGCCGACTATCTCGCCAATCCGCATGCGCGGCTGATGTTGTACAAGCGCATCGCCGGCGCCGCCGACCGCGAGCAGATCGAGGCGTTGCAAGTCGAGGCGATCGACCGCTTCGGCTTGCTGCCGCCGCCTGCGCGGAATCTGTTCCGCCTCGCCGAGTTGCGGCTGCGCGCCGAACGGCTGGGCTTGCGCAAGATCGAAATCGGCGCGCGCGGCGGCGCGATCGAGTTCGCCGAGAACGCGGCGATCAATCCGGACGCGATCCTCGTGCTGGTGCAGCGCGAGCCGCAACGCTACCAGTTGAGTCGCCCGACCGCACGCGAAGATGGATCGCTGACGTTGGGTGTGCGCGATGACTTCGCCGACGCCGATGCGCGCATCGAGCAGGTCGAGGAGTTGCTCGATGCGTTGCGCGCGTCGCCGGATTAAGCGTCCGCAGTCCGCGCGGCGTGTGATAAACTGCGCGGCCCGTGTTCGATCGCTTATTCAAATGCCGCGCACAGTGACCGCGCGATTTTCTGCGCTAAACCTTTCCCTTGTTTTTGCGCTCGCGCTTGCGCTCGCAAGCGGCGCGGCGGCGGCGAAGCAGTATGAGATCGAGGTCATCGTGTTCGACCGCCCGGACGCGCTCGCCGCTTGGCGGACTGCTTTCGCGCAAGATGATGTCGCGCAAAACGACGCGCCGGACGATACGCCGCCCGATCACGCGCAGCCGCAGCCGGATGATTCGCAAAGCGCGCGCGAGCAACTGGATTTCTCCGCGTCGCGCGCTGCTGCGCGCTTGCGCCGGATGGACGAACTCGCCGGCGAAGCCTCGGCGCGCGCGACCTTCACCCAACTCGGCCGCTTGGAAGTCGCGCGGCTCGGCCTGATCAAGTCGGGCTATCGCATCTTGAACACCACCCGCTGGCAGCAGCCGACCAGTACTTATCGCCACGCGCCGCTGATGCCGCTCGGCCGCCCGGACAGCGCGCTTAGCGCCGGGTTCGTGCGGGTGTACACCACATCGCTGATCTACGCCGACCTCGATCTGCGACTCTCGCCTCCGCTTCAGCTCGAGCCGTCGGCGCACAGCGAAATCGTGCTCGCCCCGCCGCCCGTCGACGCGCAGCCGCATTACTTCATCGCCGAGAAGCGCCGTCTCAAGTTCAACCAGATTCACTATTTCGACCATCCATTGTTCGGCGCGATCCTTGGTGTCTGGGCGACCGGCGGTTAGCT
>JBPCXC010000223.1:0-5518 GCA_051008875.1 bacterium | reverse complement strand
CCGTCGCCGGCGCCGCGGCGCATTTGGACTGGCCGGCGCTGCGATGCCCCGAGTTGCTCAGCGCCGACGCGCTGGCGATGAACGCGCAAGCGGCGCGCGCCGATGTCATCGTGCTCGGTCCCGGTCTCGGTCAAAGCGAATGGAGCGAGCGGGTGTTCGCGCGTTTCATCGCGGTCGAGTCACCGCTGGTGATCGACGCCGACGGTCTGAATCTTCTCGCGCGTAGTCGTTGTTCGCGGCGCGATGACTGGACGCTGACGCCGCATCCGGGCGAGGCGGCGCGACTGCTCGACTGCGCCGTCCGCGAAGTGCAAGCCGATCGACTCGCCGCGGCGCGCGAAATCGTCGCCAAGTTCGGCGGCACATGCGTGCTAAAAGGCGCCGGCACGTTGGTCGTGAATGCGAACGACGACGGCGCGTTGTTGTGCGACCGCGGCAATCCGGGCATGGCGAGCGCCGGCATGGGCGATGTGTTGGCGGGCGTGATCGGCGCGTTGCGCGCGCGAGGCTTGCCGCACGCGGTCGCCGTCGCGGTTTGGCTGCACTCCGCCGCCGCCGACTTGGCCGCCGACGAACTCGGCGAGCGTTCGTTGCTGGCGCGCGATGTCATCGCGCATCTGGGGCGGGTGCTGCGCGCGTGCTAAGTCGCCGGCGCGGTTCGCGGGCGCGTGATGCGGGCGCAAAAAACGGCGCGCGATCTACACTTGTGGATGCGCGCCGGAAGCGCTGTAACGAGAGGTTGCGGAGAGCGCGTTTACTTCAGCGGGGGCTGGTCCAACGCCCGTTTGGTTTCGCAGTAGTAGTCCCAGATGCTGCCGCCGCGCATTTGAATCCAGACGACTTGGTCGGAGTCATCGTGCTCGATGATGTCGCGTCCTTTGCAGCTTTTGATATCGGTGGCGCTGTAGCTGATAAGGTTCTCCCCAAGCTTCGTCCATGCCGCCATCTTGGTGCCTTTTTTGACGCCGATCTTGGATAGGTTGACGCACTCGGTGCGGGTGTAATAGCCCATCCGACTGGACTCATAGACCAATTTGCCTAGTTTTGTCGAGCGAAGATAGCGGATTTGCGCGATGAGATCATTGGAGCCGCGGTTGGCGCCGTCGAAGCAGACTATGCCCGCCTTGACCGGCGCTTTATAGACCCCGACGTTGTATCTTTTGTCGCCGAGTTTCTTGGCCGCCGATTCGGGTTTGGGGACATCGCTTCTCAGATGGAGCGCATGATGCGGCAAGCCCCAGTTGGTCTTGAAGTTGCAGTTGGAGTCCCATAGCGACCGACCGCCGACCTGCACGAAAATGTGATCGTAGCGTTTGTGCTGGTTATCGATGACGCCATTGTTCTTCACGGTGTAGCGGTCGGTGCAACGGCGAAGTTCACGAAAGGCGCTCTCGGGTTCGTGCCAGATTTCAACCACTTCTCCGACTTTGACGCCGATGTCGCTCAAGCGTTTGCATACCTTGCGGGCGTAGTAGCCCAGCCATGGATAGGTGTAGATGATGCGACCTTTGGCGTCTTTGTCGGTGTGGCCGCGCACCACCATCCTGGTAACACCGCCGCGGTTGGCGCCGTCGAGGCACAAAATGCCGGCCGCGTACGGCGGTCCGCCGACGTGGTCGGCATATGCTGTCGGTAGCAGTGCTGTCGGCAGCAGCATTGTCGCCAGCAACGCGAATAGAGCGGGATAAACTTTCATGATCTATGCCTCGTTGAAAGAGTTCGCATGGTTCAAGTCAGCTGAATCCGCAGTTCGATAGCGCGGTGATTCCAAGCCGATGATTCCAAGCAAAACCACGGCGTGGATTATAACACATTCCCACAGCGGCGTAAAGCGCGCCAGCGCGCCGCGACCGCCGGTCGGCATGGACTGCGAATGGATGCTAAAATCCCGCCATCTCCAACCACCTCGGCGGACGCGGCGATGGCGTGTTTCGGTGCGCGACGACGACCCGACGCCCCAGCGAATATGCCGCCATGCAATCCTTCGACATCCCCTCGCAACAAGCCATGCTCGAACTGGGGCGCGCTTGGGCCGGCGCGCTCGATGCCGGCGCGGTGGTTTTTCTCAGCGGCGACTTGGGCGCCGGCAAGACCATGTTGGCGCGCGGAATTCTCGGCGGGCTCGGGCATCGCGGCGCAACACGATAGAACCCGCGAGGGCGCGTTGCTGGCGCAAAAGTCGCGGGCGATCACTTGTGCCATCGCATCCGCCGCGGTCTGGTTGCATGCGGTCGCCGCGGATGTCGCGGCGGGTGAAATCGGCGAGCGCGGTTTGCTCGTGCGCGATGTGATTGCGCGCTTGGCGCAGGTGTCGCGCGATTGCGAGTCGCCATCGTAAGTTCGGCGCGGACGATAGGGGCGCAAAAAAACGGCGCACAATGAATGCGCGCCGTTAACAACAGAAGTGCTACTTGTGCGTTATTCAAGCGGGGCTTGGTTCAACGCTCGTTTGGTTTCGCAGTAGGCGTCGAAGAGGGTTCTACCGCGCAGTTGAATCCACACGGTTTTGTCCGAGCCATCGTTTTCGATGACGTTGCGTCCGCGGCAGACGCCATGCTTGCTAGAGCCGAATGCTGCAAACGACCACCATGCAACCATCTTTGTGCCTTTGGGGATGCCCTTTTTGGACAGGTCGTAGCAACGAGTAGGCTTGTAATAACCAAGCCGCGGTGATGCGTGCAGTAGGGAGCCCTTTTTCTTGCCGTGAAGTGCGCGCACCTCCCCGATGAGATCAGAACCGAGGTTGGCACCGTCGACACAGAATGTGCCCGCCAAAATCGGCTTTTTGTCGATCGAAATGTCATATTCCCGGTTGTTATCTTTGTTGGCTGCCTGTGGTTCGTAGGGCACCGCCTCGCCAGCAATCAGAAGCGGTCTCGCATGATTCGGCAATTCCCAGTCGGTCTTAAATCTGCAATTGCCATCGTACATTGTATAACCGCCGACTTGAACGAAAAGGTGTTTGTTATCGCCGGTGTTGGTTACGCTGTATCGTTGCGTGCAACGGCGCGGGGTAAAGGTTGAACTTGCAGTGGTGTAATAGATGTCGACCACTTGCCCGACATCAACGCCGATGTCGATCAATCGCTTGCACTCCTTTCTGGCGTAGTAGCTCAACAGCGGGAAAGCGTGAATCATGTGACCGTCGGCATCTTGGTCGACGTGCTTGCGCACTTCCATCCGCGTCGCCGAGCCGCGGTTGGCACCGTCCAAGCATAGAATGCCCGCTTCATATGGCGGACCCCCGACGTGTTTGGCATGCGCGGGCGACAGCATGAGCATCGTTGCAAGTAGCGTGAATAAAGTGAGATGAGTCTTCATAATCGACACCTTGTTAGAGAGATTTGCTGGTGAATAAGTGATAGATAAACGGTGTTTATGCGGTGGCTATGAGTGGCATACACGAAGCGGCATACACGATGGCGTTTGGCGATGCTTGTTAGCCAGCATTGCAACGGACGATAACACATTTTGATTGCGGTGTCAATGGTATGTATCGGCGCGGTTTTGGTGGTGTTTTTGCGCTGGTGCGCGGGGTTATTGGAGCGGGGGTTGGTCCAACGTTCGTTTGGTTTCGCAGTAGCGGTTGGCTACGCCGGCGCCGCGGATTTGAATCCACACGGTTTTTTGCGAACCATCGTTTTCAATCACGTTGCGCCCGCGGCAGACGCCTTCCAAGTTCGAAGTGTTTGCCCACCACGCGGTCACCTTTTGGTGCTTGGCGAGCCCCATTGCAGACAGGTCGAAGCATTCCGTTGCGGTGTAATACCCAAGCGGGCTGGATTGGCGCACTAACGCGCCTTTTTTTCTGCCACGAAATTCACGGATGCGCCCCATGAAAGCAGCGCCGCGGTTGGCGCCGTCGACACAATAGGTGCCAGCCAGAATCGGCTTTTTTCTGACCGAAATGTCATAGTCTTTGTCGCCAAGGCGTTCATTCGGGTCTTCGGGTTGGGCTTCGGTTAGAAGGTCTCGTTCATGATGCGGCAACGCCCAGTCGGTCTTAAAATTGCAATTGCTGTCCCATATCGTGCGACCGCCGACTTGCGCGAAAATGTGCTTGGTGGTGCCCGTGTTTTTTAGGGTGTAACGGCTGGTGCAATGGCGGATTCCTTGTTGTGAATACCAGAGATGGGACATGTGATAGACCTCGACCACTTGTCCGACCTTGATGCCGATGTCGCTCAACCGCTTACACACTTGCGGCTCATAGTAACCCAAAAATGGATAGGTGTAGAGCAGGCGACCTTTGACATTTTTGTCTACATGCTGGCGCAACTCAATCCGCGTACCCGAGCCGCGGTTGGCGCCGTCCAAGCATAGAATTCCGACTCCATATGGAGGTCCCCCGACGTGTTTGGCATGCGCTGGCGACAGCAACATCGTTGCAAGTAGCGCGCATAGAACGAGATGAGATTTCATAATCTATTTCCTGTTGGAGAAAGTTTGCATAGTCAATCAGCGATTGGTTTTTCGCGGGTGCGTCATATCATATTTCCATCGCCACGTCAACCGCGCCCGCGCACCGAGTCGGCGTGGCGGCGCGCTCGCATGGCGGCAAATGGATGCTACAATCGCGGCACACTTCAAGTCTGCGCGCGCGATCCCGATCGGCGACCATGCAATCTTTCGACATCCAATCGCAGCACGCCATGCTCGAACTCGGGCGCGCTTGGGCCGGCGCGCTCGACGCCGGCGCGGTGGTCTTCCTCAGCGGCGACTTGGGCGCCGGCAAGACCACGCTGGCGCGCGGGATTCTCGACGGGCTCGGGCATCGCGGCGCGGTGACCAGCCCGACCTACACCTTGGTCGAGCGCTATGCGCTGGCGCGCGGCGCGGTGTACCACCTCGACTTGTATCGGCTGGACGACCCGACCGAACTGGAGATGACCGGCTTGCGCGATTGGCTCGACGGCGACGCGATCGTGCTGATCGAATGGCCGGAGCGCGGCGCCGGACGGATGCCGAAGCCGAGTTGGCGGGTGGAGATTTGTTATCGCGATGGAGTCGATGCGAATGTCGATGCGAACGCGAACTCCGTTGATGGAGTCGCCGTCGCCGCCGCCGCCGACATGCGGCGCGTGCGAGTCCAATCGGACGCTCGGCGGACTTTGCCGGCGCCATGCTGACGGCATCGCCGCGGCGCGCTGGGTCGGTCGCGCTGGCGGCGCTTGCGCTGTCGCTCGCGTTGGCGTTGGCGGGCTGCACGAGCACTTCGCGCACCGGATCGCTCGGCGCATCCGGCGGCGCGGTGGCGACGGTCAACGACATTCGCATGTGGCATGCGCCGGATCGTTCGCGCATCGTGTTCGACATGGACCGCGACGCCGCGTTCGATGTGTTCGCGCTCAAGTCTCCCGACCGCGTGGTGATCGATCTTTCCAATGCGCGCATCAAAAGCGCGATCCCGTCGGGCGACTCGACCGGCCAGTTCATCCGCGGCATCCGCCACGGCGCGCGCGCGGGGAGAACGGCGCGGATGGTGTTGGAGCTGAATCTTCAGGTGCGCCATTCGATC
>JBPCXC010000222.1:0-1253 GCA_051008875.1 bacterium | reverse complement strand
GTGCCCGGCCATCCGGTCGCCGGCAAGGAGCGCTCGGGCGTCGCCGCCGCCGCCGCCGACTTGTTCGACGGCTGCAATGTCGCGCTCACTCCTCTGGCGCGCACCGACGCCGACGCGCTCGGTTTAGTGCGACGCATGTGGCGCGCGATCGGCGCGCGCGTGATTCGCATGGAAGTCGAAGCGCATGACCGCGCGCTCGCGCTGACCAGCCACCTGCCGCATGTGCTCGCGTATGCGATGGTTGATTTGTTCGCCGCCTCCGCCGACGATGATCGGCTGCACGACTTGGTCGCTGGCGGGTTCTACGACTTCACCCGCACCGCCTCCAGCGACGCCGAAATGTGGCGCGACATTTGCTTGATGAATCGCACCAAGATTTTGCGGCACATTGATTCGTTCGGCGAACGCTTGGCGCATCTTCGCGACTTGATCGAACGCGCCGACGGCGCCGCGTTGGAGTCGTTGTTCGCCGCCGCCAAAGAGTCGCGCGCAAGTCTCGCCGAACGACGCAAGCCGTCGAAGCAGTCGTGATGTTCCCGCATCCTCCGTTGTCTTTCGTCGAGTCATCGGCGCGATGAATCTACTGGTCGCTCCGGGCGGTCCGCTGCGCGGCGAGATCCGAGTCGGCGCGGACAAGTCCATCTCGCATCGTGCGGTGCTGCTCGGCGCCATCGCCGGCGGCCGCAGCCGCGTGCGCAACCTGCTGCTGGGCGATGATGTCCGCGCCACCATCGCCGCGCTGCGGCAGATGGGCGTGTCGATCGAGCCGCTCGGCGACGCCGAGTTCGCGATCGAAGGCGTCGGGCTGCGCGGGCTGTCGCAGCCGCGCGCGCCGCTCGATCTCGGCAACTCCGGCACCGCGCTGCGGCTGCTCGCCGGGTTGTTGTGCGGGCAACGTTGGCAGTCGGTGGTGACCGGCGACGCGTCTTTGCGCGCGCGACCGATGGCGCGCATCATCGAGCCGCTGACGCGGATGGGCGCGACCATCGCCGCCGACGACGCGCGCCCGCCGCTGCGAATCGGGCCGTCGGGCGCGCTGCGCGGCATCGCCTATCGGATGCCGATCGCCAGCGCGCAGGTCAAGTCCTGCCTGCTGCTGGCGGGCTTGTACGCCGAAGGCTCAACCTCGGTCAGCGCGCCGGCGCCAAGCCGCGACCACACCGAGCGCATGCTCGAGCTTTTCGGTGATTGCGTCGTGCGCGCCAACGGCGCGCTCGGCGGCGGCGATGGTGGCGTCGCGCGCACCGACGGCG
>JBPCXC010000221.1:0-1546 GCA_051008875.1 bacterium | reverse complement strand
CAAGCCCCAAGTGGAGAGATTGACCAGCAACGACTCGCTGTGGCCGAGATGCGATTTCCAGTCGGCGCCGGCGAGTTTGTCCTCGATCAGCGCGTCGGCGGTGCCGGCGTCGGGGATGCGCAGCAACGCCTCGGCGAGGCACATCAACGCCACGCCCTCGTCGCTCGACAACTTGTATTCCTGCAGGAAGGTGTCGAGCCCGCCGTGTCCGCCATGCGCGGCGCGGATGCCTTGCACCAGTCGCCGCGCGGTCGCGTCGATGCGCCGGCGTTGCGCCGCGCCGACGCGGAAGTCGGCGAGTAGGCGCGCGACGCAGGCGGTTTCGTCGGCGTGATAGTCGGCGCCGACCGCGCGTCGCAACGGGCGGTCGTCGGCCAGCGGGGCGTGGGGAATCATCGCGCGGAAGAGGACGGCATCGGAGGGTTAATATAATCCAACGCGCCGTCGTTGGCGGCGCGGTCGGCGCCGCGGTTGTCGTGTGAAACAACGAAATCTTGTTTATTAACAAACGCGGGTTTGAGTTTGATTTCAATAGATTTTTTGACGAACATCGAACGCCGCCGAATCGCCGCGCACCGGACTCGAATCGCCGCCCACGCCTTCACCCGCCCGCGCGGCTGCTGTATAATCCGTTGATGGAACCCATCGATCTCGCGCTCACTTTCGACGATGTCCTGCTCCTCCCGGCGCGATCGGCGGTTCTGCCGCGCAAGGCGGACTTGCGCACCCGCCTGACTCGCGACCTTTCGCTCAACATTCCGATGCTGTCGGCGGCGATGGACAGCGTGACCGAAGCCGACGCCGCGATCTGCCTGGCGCAGACCGGCGGAGTCGGCGTGATCCACCGCAACTGCCCGCCCGACGTCCAAGCGCGCGAAGCCAATCGCGTCAAGAAGTTCGAAAGCGGCGTGATCTCCGATCCGGTCACGGTGGACAGCGCGGCGACGGTGCGCGATGTGCTCGAACTGATGCGCAAATACAACATCTCCGGCGTGCCGGTGGTGGACGGCGCGCGCGCGATCGGCATCGTCACCAACCGCGACCTGCGCTTCGAGAAGTCGCTCGACACGCCGATCAGCAAGATCATGACGCCGCGCGAGCGACTGGTCACGGTGCGCGAGGGCGCGGCGTCCGAGCAGGTCGAGAACCTGCTGCATCAGCACCGCATCGAGAAGGTGCTGGTGGTGGACGCCGCCAACAACCTGAAGGGGCTGATCACGGTCAAGGACATTCAGAAGTCGAGCGACTTCCCGAACGCCTGCAAGGATGCGCGCGGTCGGCTGCTGGTCGCCGCCGCGGTCGGCGTCGGCGCGGATTCCGACGAACGCGTCGAACGGCTGCTCGGCGTCGGCGTGGACGCGATCGTGGTCGACACCGCGCACGGCCATTCGGTTGATGTGATCGAGCGCGTGCGGCGGATTAAGCGCGAATACGCCGAGGCGCAGGTCATCGGCGGCAACATCGCCACCGCCGACGCGGCGCGCGAGTTGATCGAGGCTGGCGCCGACGGCGTCAAGGTCGGCATCGGCCCCGGCTCGATCTGCAC
>JBPCXC010000220.1:0-8424 GCA_051008875.1 bacterium | reverse complement strand
AAACGCCGAGTTGCTGGCGCAACTGCAGCGCATCGCGCGCGGCCAGCGCAGTCGCCGCGCGCTGTTTCTGCACGGCGAGGCGGGCAGCGGCAAGACTCATTTGCTGAACGCTTGCTGCCGCCTCGCGCGCGACTTGAGCAAGCCGTACGCCTATCTGCCGATGGACGGCGTCGAGCCCGACTTGGCGCAACTCGACCGCCTCGCATCGCTCGACGTCGACGCGCTGGTGTGCGTGGACGACTTGCAGGCGGCGGCGGCGAGCGCGGCGTGGCAGAGCGCGTTGCTTGGCGCGTATGAGCATCTGCAAGGCGGCGCCGGCGCGATCGTCGCCGCCGCCGATGCGCCGCTGCGCGCGTTGCACTTATGCTTGAAGGATTTGGAGTCGCGGCTGCAAAGCGGCGGCGTCCATCGCCTGGCGCGGCTGAGCGAAGCCGACCAACGCGCCGCGCTGCAGTCGCGCGCGCGCCACAAGGGATTCGATTTGAACGATCAGGCGCTGCGCTTCATCCTCACTTATTACCGCCGCGACACCGCCTCGCTGTTCGCGCTGCTCGAGCGCATCGACAACGCATCGCTCACGCAGCAACGCAAGATTACTGTGCCGTTTTTGCGCACGTTGTTGTAGTCGTCATCGTCACCGTTACCGACTCCGTCACCGACTCGTCGTCACCGACTCCGCCGACAGCGCCAGCGCGCAGCGTGCGACGCGTGCGCCGAGGGTTTGCGCTAGGTCTTTTTCGTCGGTGCTGAGCGCTCGACGGTTGTCGGTGCCGGCGACGTGGCTGGCGCCGTATGGCGTGCCGCCGGTCTCGGTGCGACCGAGCGCGGTGCGATAAAACGGCAGCCCGACCAGCACCATGCCGTGATGCAGCAGCGGCGGCATCATCGCCAGCAAGGTGCTCTCCTGACCGCCGTGCATACTGCCGCTTGAAGTGAACACGCCCGCCGGCTTGCCGTCGAGCGCGCCGGACAGCCACAACGAAGTGGTCTGCTCGAAGAAGTGCTTGAGCGGCGCCGCGGTCGCGCCGAAGCGCGTCGGGCTGCCGAGGATCAAGCCGTCGCACGACTCGACTTCGGCGAGTTCGCAATACACATCGCCCTCGTCCGGAATCTCCGGCGCGACCGACGCCGACACGCTCGACACCGCCGGCACCGTGCGCAGCATCGCGGCGCATCGGTCCACGCCCTCGACCCCGGCGGCGACCTCGCGCGCCAACGCCGCGACCGAGCCGTGGCGGCTGTAGTACAGGATGAGGATGTTCTTCATCACTCGCCGCGCAGCAAAAACTCGATCAACGCCTTCTGCGCGTGCAGGCGATTCTCGGCTTGATCCCAGACCACGCTCTGCGCGCCGTCGATGACTTCGGCGCTGACCTCAAAGCCGCGATACGCCGGCAGGCAATGCATGAACAACGCGTCGTCGGCGGCGCGCGCCATCATCGCCGCGTCGACGCAAAACCCGGCGAACGCCGCCTCGCGCGCGGCGCGTTCGTCCTCTTGTCCCATGCTGATCCAACTGTCGGTGACCACCGCGTCGGCGCCGGCGACCGCGACCGTCGGCTCGTTGCCGAGGTCGATGAAGTCGGCGCAGGCGCGAATCATTTCATCGTCGGGCGCGTACTTCGGCGGCGTCGCGATGGCGAGTTTGAACTCGAGTTGGCGCGCCGCGTTCATCCACGAATGGCAGACGTTGTTGCCGTCGCCGACCCACGCCACGCGCCGTCCTTTGAGGTCGCCGCGGTGCTGCCGATAGGTTTGGATGTCGGCGAGTTGCTGGCACGGATGGTTGAAGTCCGACAGCGCGTTGATCACCGGCACCGTGGCGTGCGCCGCCATGCGTTCGACTCGTTCGTGCGCGCCGGTGCGCATGATGATCAGCCGCGCCATGCGCGACAGCACGCGCGCGGTGTCCTCGATCGGCTCGCCGCGCGCGAGGTGCGAGTCCGCTGGCGCGAGGAAGATCGCGTGGCCGCCGAGTTGCGCCACGCCGGTCTCGAACGACACCCGCGTGCGGGTCGATGATTTCTCGAACACCAGCGCCGCGGTTTGATCGCGCAGCAGCGCGTCGCTGTCGCCGTGTTCTATTGTGTCGCCGTGTTTTACTGCGTCGCCGCGTGTCGCTTCGTCGTCGCGCTTCATCTCGTCGGCGCGCGCGACCACGCGCCGGATCTCGTCCGGCGACAAGTCCATCAACGACAGGAAATGACGAATCGACATAGCGATCAATTGCGGGCAATGCGCGAATATAGCGAATTAAACCGCCGCCGTGCGCACCGTCGTCGTCGCTGCCGACGACCAAGCGTCGCCACCGCGTGCTATACTCGCCAGTTTTCCATCCGTCCCGCAAGCCGATGCCCCGCGCGCGCAACACCGCCACCATGGCCGTCAACAAAGCCGTGCTCGCCTATTCCGGCGGGCTCGACACCTCGATCATCCTCAAGTGGCTGCAGGATGCGTACGGCTGCGAAGTGGTGACCTTCACCGCCGACATCGGCCAGGGCGAGGAACTCGAGGCGGCGCGCGTCAAGGCGCGCGACTGCGGCGCGGCGGAGATCTTCGTCGAGGACTTGAAGGAGGAGTTCGCGCGCGACTTCGTCTTCCCGATGTTCCGCGCCAACGCGATCTACGAAGGCGAATACTTGCTCGGCACCTCGATCGCGCGGCCGCTGATCTCCAAGCACTTGGTGCGCATCGCCGCGCACACCGGCGCCGACGCCATCGCCCACGGCGCCACCGGCAAGGGCAACGACCAAGTGCGCTTCGAACTCGCCGCGTATGCGCTCAACCCCGAGATCAAGGTGATCGCGCCGTGGCGCGAATGGGACTTAGCCTCGCGCCGCGACTTGATGGCGTATGCGCGCGAGCACGGCATCGCGGTCGAGACCGACGACGCGCTCGCCGAGCGCGGCGGCGAGTCGCCGTATTCGATGGACGCGAATCTGCTGCACATCTCGTACGAGGGCGGCGAGTTGGAGGACCCGTGGCGCGCGCCGGCGGAGGCGATGTGGCGTTGGACGACGTCGCCGCGCGACGCGCCCGACGCGCCGCAGGAGGTGACGTTGACTTATGCGCGCGGCGACCTCGGCGCGATCGACGGCGTGGCGATGACGCCGGCGCAGGCGATGGCGACGCTGAACCAGATCGGCGCGAAGCACGGCATCGGCCGCGCCGACATCGTCGAGAACCGCTATGTCGGCATGAAGAACCGCGGCTGCTACGAGACTCCCGCCGGCGCGATCATGCTCAAGGCGCATCGCGCGATCGAGTCGCTCACCCTCGACCGCGAGGCGGCGCACTTGAAGGACGAGTTGATGCCGCGCTACGCCAAGTTGATCTACAACGGCTATTGGTTCAGCCCCGAGCGCGAGTTGCTGCAGCAGATGATCGACGCCTCGCAACAGCGCGTCAACGGCGAAGTCAAACTGCGACTCTATAAAGGCAATGTCGAAGTGCTCGGCCGACGCTCCGACGACGACTCGTTGTTCGACCAGAAGATCGTCACCTTCGAACAAGACGCCGGCGCCTACGACCAAGCCGACGCCCACGGCTTCATCCGCCTGAACGCGCTGCGCTTGCGCCTAGCCGCGCGCAAGTCGCAGCGATGAACGCGCGCGCTGCGAACGGCGCGGCGATGGATGCGCGCGCCGTCATCGCCGCAGTCACCTCCACCGCCGTCATTGCGCGTATCGTCCCTGATACGCGCCCTGCGGGCTCGCTGCGCTCGCGAAAAAACGCTCCGGGCGTTTTTTTGCTCGTATCGTCCCTGATACTCGCCCTTCGGGCTCGCTGCGCTCGCGAAAAAACGCTCCCGGCGTTTTTTTCCCGCAGTCACCTCCCCCCGCCGTCATTCCCGTAGTCTGTTAAGCGGGAATCCATCGCTCGCGTCAGCGAGTGAGGCAAGCCGAAGGCTTGCTGGTTGTTGGTGCGAACGGAGTCGCGCGGGCTTTCTCGCACCACCCCGCCAGAGTTCAAATTGCCATCCATGGCCACTGGATTCCCCGCATCCCTGCGGGAATGACGGTGATGAAGTTTTTACTTTTTGTCGTCATTCTTTTTCTTTGCCGCCACTCCCGCAATCACCTCCACCGCCGTCATTCCCGCAGTCTTTAAGCGGGAATCTCTTTTCCGATTCTCGCCAATGAACGCGCACCAGCGTGACGCGCCAACGCGGCTGCTGCATCGCGCCGAGTTCGAGCGCGACAGTTGCGGCTTCGGCTTGATCGCGCAGATGGACGATCGGCCGAGCCATCGGATGGTGGTTCGCGCGGTGCGCGCGCTGGCGCGGCTGGGGCATCGCGGCGGCGTCGGCGCCGACCCGCGCACCGGCGACGGCTGCGGCCTGTCGCTGAAGATGCCGCGGCGATTCATGCGTCGCGTCGCCGCCGAGCAGGGCTTCGAGTTGCCGCCGCGATTCGCCTCCGGGCTGGTGTTCCTCGACCGCGACGACGCGCGCGCCGCGACCCAAAAGCGCGTGCTGGCGGAGGAGTTGGCGCGCCGCGGCGCCGACTTGATCGGCTGGCGCACGCCGCCGACCGACCCGACCGCGCTCGGTGAGCAAGGACGCCGGCTGATGCCGCGCATCGAGCAAATCTTCGTCGGCGACCAGCGCGCCGATGCGATTGACGACGACGGCGATGACGGCAAGAAGAACGACAACGACGCGCTCGGCGGCGGCGATGATAGCAAGAACAACGACAACGCATCCGACAACGACGACGCGCTTGGCAACGACAATAACAACACGCTCGGCAACGGCAACGACGACGGCAACACCCCCGACGACGACGCCGTCGCGGATTTCGAGCGGCGGTTGTTTATGGCGCGGCGTCATGCCGAGGAGCGTGTTGCGGCGGACGCCGAGGAGTTTTTCATCTGCAGTTTGTCGTCGCGCGTGCTGTGCTGGAAGGGGATGATGCTGGGCGATGCGATCGATCGCTTCTATCTCGATCTCGCCGCGCCGGACTTGGAGTCGTCGCTGGCGGTGTTCCATCAACGTTTCTCGACCAACACCGAGCCGCGTTGGAAACTGGCGCAGCCGTTCCGCTTCCTCGCGCACAACGGCGAGATCAACACCATCGGCGCCAACCGCGTGTGGGCGTATGCGCGCCGCCGCAAGTTCGAGGTCGACTCGTTGTTGCCGGGCATGACCGAGGTCGGTCCGCTGGTCAGCGCGACCGGCTCGGACTCGCTCAGCCTCGACAACTTCCTCGAATATTTGTGGCACGGCGGCATCGACTTGCTGCGCGCGATCAGCATGATGATTCCGCCGGCGTGGCAGAACGTCGAGAACATGGACGAGGACTTGCGCGCGTTCTATCGCTATCACTCGACCCGCTTGGAGCCGTGGGACGGACCCGCCGGCATCGTCCTCACCGACGGCCGCTACGCGGCTTGCGCGATGGACCGCAACGGCTTGCGCCCGGCGCGATACAGCGTCACCGACGACCGCGTCATCGTGCTCGCCTCCGAAGCCGGCGTGGACGACGCCGAGCCGGCGCGGGTGATCGCGCGCGGGCGGCTGATGCCGGGCGAGATCGTCGCGGTCGATACCGCGACCGGCGCGCTGCTCGACGCCGACGCGATCCGCGCGCGGCTGAAGACGCGGCGTCCGTGGCGGCGATTCCTGCACAGCACGCAGCGTCGCCTGCACGCGCCGACCGACTTAGGCAACGAGTCGCCGCCGCCGGACGCGCCGCCGCTGGCGGTGTGCGAGAAGAACTTCCAAGTCAGCGACGAGGAGCGCGGCGCGGTGATTCAAGTCCTCGCCAGCGACGGCAAGGAGGCGGTCGGCTCGATGGGCGACGACACGCCGATCGCGGCGTTGTCGTCGCAGGCGCGATCGCTGTGCGACTTCTTCCGCCAGCAGTTCGCGCAAGTCACCAACCCGGCGATCGATCCGCTGCGCGAGCGCATCGTGATGTCGCTCGAGACCTGCATCGGGCGCAAGCACAACGTGTTCTCCGAGGGCGCGAGCGACGCCGCCTGCCTGGTGCTCGGCTCGCCGCTGCTGTCCGGCGGCAAACTGCGCGAGTTGCAGCAACTCGACGATCCGCTGTATCGCCATCAAGTGATCGACCTCAACGTCGAGCGCGCGCTGAGTTTGCCGGCGGCGCTCGATCGAATTTGCAACTGCGCGCAACGCGCGATCGAAGGCGGCGTTTCGATTCTGATTCTGTCCGACCGCGAACTGCGCCGCGGGCATTGGAGCGTGCACGCGCTGCTCGCGGTCGGCGCGGTGCATCAGCACTTGATGGCGTCGGGCGTGCGCGGCGACGCCAACCTGATCGTCGACACCGGCTGGGCGCGCGACCCGCATCAGGTGGCGACGCTGATCGGCTTCGGCGCGACCGCGGTGTGCCCGTGGCTGGCGCATCGCATCATCATGGACATGATGCGCAGCAAGCGCCTGCCCGAGCATCAGCGCACGCTGCGCCGATACGGGCAAGGCATCAACCTCGGCTTGCACAAGATCATGGCGCGGATGGGCATCTCCACCATCGCCAGTTATCGCTCCGCCGGCTTGTTCGAGATCATCGGCTTGCATCAGTCGGTGGTCGAGCGATGCTTCGGCAACGCCTTGTCGCGCTTGCAAGGCATCGGCTTCGAACATCTTGAAGTCGACTTCAAGCGCCTCGCCGACGCCGCGTGGAGCGACCGCGCCGCGCGCGGCGTCGGCGGGTTGTTGAAGTACATCGAGGGCGGCGAATACCACGCCTGCAATCCCGACGTGGTGCGCGCCTTGCATCGCGCGGTGGCAAGCGGCCTTGGCGACGACAGCACCGGCGACGACACCATCAGCGACGACTATCGCGACTACGCGCGTGCGGTCAATCGCCGTCCGGTGACGACGCTGCGCGACTTGCTGCATCTGCGCCGCGCCGATGCGCCGCTGGTGTTGGACGAGGTCGAGTCGGAGTCCGAAATCCTGCGTCGCTTCGACAGCGCCGGCATGTCGCTCGGCGCGTTGTCGCCGGAGGCGCACGAGGCGCTCGCCGAGGCGATGAACGCGATCGGCGGACGCTCCAACTCCGGCGAGGGCGGCGAGGATCCGCGTCGCTACGGCAGCGCGAAATCGTCGCGCATCAAGCAGATCGCGTCGGCGCGCTTCGGCGTCACGCCGGCGTATCTGAACAGCGCCGAGATCATCCAGATCAAGATCGCGCAGGGCGCCAAGCCCGGCGAGGGCGGGCAGTTGCCGGGCGCCAAGGTCAATCCGATGATCGCCGAGTTGCGCTATTCCAGCCCCGGCGTCGCGCTGATTTCGCCGCCGCCGCATCACGACATCTATTCGATCGAAGACCTCGCGCAGTTGGTGTACGACTTGAAGCAGATCAACGACGAGGTCATGGTCTCGGTCAAGTTGGTCGCTGCCGCCGGGGTCGGCACCATCGCCGTCGGCGTGGCGAAGTGCCAAGCCGACTTGGTCACCATCGCCGGCTACGACGGCGGCACCGGCGCCAGCCCGCTGACCTCGGTCAAGCACGCCGGCGTGCCGTGGGAGATGGGCGTCGCCGAAACGCATCAAGCGTTGTGCGCCGCCGGCTTGCGCGCGCGCATAAGAGTGCAAGCCGACGGCGGGCTGAAGACCGGCTTGGACGTGGTCAAGGCGGCGATCCTCGGCGCCGAGAGCTTCGGCTTCGGCACCATGCCGATGATCGCGCTCGGCTGCAAATACCTGCGCATCTGCCACCTCAACAACTGCGCCACCGGCGTCGCCACCCAGCACGAAGTGTTGCGCAAGCGACACTTCGCCGGCTCGCCCGAGCGCGTCGTCGCGTTCTTCACTTTTGTTGCGCGCGAAGTGCGCGAGACGCTGGCGACGCTCGGCGTGCGCAGCATCGAAGAGTTGGTCGGACGCACCGACCTGCTCGACTTCCGCGCCGCCGCCGACAGCCGCCACGCGCTGCTCGACTTGTCGCCGCTGCTGGCGCGCGCGCAAACCCCGCCGCACGCCGAACCGCCCCGCGCCGCGCACCGCAACAACCCCCCAGAGCCATCGCCGCTGGGCGCGAGGATGCTGCGTGAGTTGACGCCGATGATTGTTGGCGGGGAGGGCGTCGTCGGTGAAAACGTCGATGCGATTGGCGTTGGTGAAAACGTTGAAGCGATCGACACCGACGAAAATGTTAAGCCGATCGTCGCCGATGAAAACGTTAAGACGACCGCCGCCGACGAAAGCGCCAACGCGATCGTCGCCCGCGAAGTCGCCGTCGTCGCGTGTTATGAAGTGAGCAACGCCGACCGCGCGATCGGCGCGCGGTTGTCCGGATTGATCGCGAGTCATCACGGCAACCGCGGCATGGAGGCGAGGCCGCTGGCGGTCGATCTGCGCGGCGTCGCCGGGCAGAGTTTCGGCGCGTGGAACGCCGGCGGCCTGCACTTGCGATTGGAAGGCGAAGCCAACGACTATGTCGGCAAAGGCAT
>JBPCXC010000219.1:0-6459 GCA_051008875.1 bacterium | reverse complement strand
GTCTTCGATCTCGGCGGCGGCGGCGCGCGGATCGACCCCCGGATAGATCGCGATGCGCACATCGAACCAGCACCACGCCGGCACCATCGACGGCCAGTCGCCGCCGCGGATGCGCCCGAAGACGACGTTGATCGGATGCTCGACCTCCTCGAAATAGCGATGCTCGCGCTTGCGCGCATTCCACGCCTCGGCGAGTTCGCGCAGCGCCGCCATCAGATGGATCGCGCCGTCGATCGCGCTGAAGCCTTGCGCCGCGACGCGGGTGTGCACCGGCCGTCCGCGCAGATGCACGCGGCACCAGATCACGCCGACGTTGGCGCGCACCAGTTTGTCGTCCTCCGGCTCGGGGATGATCGCGGCGTCGGCGCGATAACCGCGCACCAAGCACGACAGCGCGCCGTTGCCGGTGCATTCCTCTTCGGTGACCGACTGGACGAAGGTCTCGGCGGCCGGCCGATAGCCCAAGTTGCGCAGCGCGTCGAGCGCGAAGATGTTCGCCGCCAGCCCGGCCTTCATGTCGCCGCCGCCGCGTCCATACAGCCATTCGCCGTCGCGCCGCGTCACAAACGGCGCGCTGCGCCACATGTCCTCCGGACCGGTCGGCACCACGTCGATGTGCCCGTTCAAGATCAACGAGCGACCGCGCGCGTCGCGCGGACGATGCGCGCCGACCACGTTGATCGCGTTCTCATACGGCACCGTGACCGGCGAGAAGCCGCGATGGTCTTCGATCTCACCAATGTCGATCGCCCAACGATCCAACGCGTAGCCGCGCGCGCCGAGGCTGTGATGAACGAAGTCCTGCGCCTCGCGCTCCTGTCCGCGCAACGACGGATAGCCGATCAACTCCCGCGTGAACGCAACCTGCGCGTCAAAGCCGTCGGCGACGGCGGCGAGAATCTCATCGGCGAGCGCGGCGTCGAGTGCGCCGGGCAGGTGGGATGCGTCGGTCATCTTCATGCGCGTTGTTCGGTTGGCGCGTAGTCAATCGAGTGGAATGCGAACGTCATCTTCGTGCGCGCCGTTCAATCAGCGCGAAGTCGCGCACGGAACGCGAACGTCATCCCCGCACTTCGCTCGCTCACGCCGGATCGCGTTTCAGCGGCAACGTGATGCAGCGAATCGCGCCGCCCCAGTAGCCGATCGCGTCGCATGGCGTCGGCAGCGGCTCGATGCCGTGCTTGGACAACGCCTCCATCACCCGCGCATGGCGCGGATCGATCAGGTATCGGCGCGGGTCCAGACTGACGCCGACGGTGGCGTGGCCGCGCATCTCCTCGGCGGTGATCTCGATCACCTCCCAGTCCGCGATCGGCGGCGGCAGACCCTCGGCGAAGGTCGGCAGATGCGCCATCGCCAACCCTTCGCGCAACAAGCACAGCGCGCCGAGCGCGTGCATCACGTCGCCGACGATCGGCATCGCCCAAGTGGTGTAGCCGTGCGGCGCGAGGTGGCGCGTCAGCCAGTCGAAGCCGGCGCGGTCGCTGCACAAGTCGCCGATGCCGACCAGCACATCCTTGCCCTGCACCAGGATGTCGCCGCCCTCGAGGAACGGCCCCGGGCCTTCGCCCGACGGCGACCACGGCTGCGCATGCGGCATCGCCGCATAACTCGCGCGCGCGTCGGCGGCGAGCATCGGCAGCACGATGTCGCGGATCGGAAACACCTCCTTGCGGCGATACGCGCGGCGGATGTTGACCTCGATGAAATGCGCGCCGACCACGAACACCGGATCGGCCGGATAGAGTTGCGAACAACCGCGCTGCAACGCGCTGAGATACTCCTTCTCCGGCGCGGTGTACGGCCGCAGCCGATGCACCGCCACGCCGTTGTCCTCGAACGCCTTCGCCACGCCGTCGATCTGCCGACAAGTCTCCTCCCACCGCTGCGGAAAATGCTGTTGCACCGACAACGCCCGCTCGCCGTTCGCCAGCAACGCCGCGCGCAGCTCGTCGTTGTAATGACTCAAATCCTTGCCGAACGGCGGCAACTCCAACCCCCGCGCATCCCCAATCACCACCTCGCGCAACACACCGTATTCGCTGTGGCTGCCGAATGGAGCGGCGGCTGATTGCGCGCGTACCGAGGACATCTTCAATCAACCCTCGACGACTCGATCACTTGCGCCCGCTGCGACATCCTGCTGTTGCGCTGATTACGCAAGTCATTTCACCCGCTCCTTCTTTGGATCGTAATGCGGGAACGAAACCACTTCGCAAGGGATGCGTTTTTGGTGGCCGTCTAGTTTGCCGATTTCTAGGGTTTCGCCGCGGGCGGTGTGTTCGATGTTCATTCGGCACAGCGCGATGTTCTTGCGCAGGGTCGGCGAGATCACGCCGCTGGTGACGACGCCGACTTGGGATGCGCCGGCATAGACGCCGTCGTCGTGGGCGGCGGGCTCTTCGCCTTGCACTTCCAAGCCGACCAGTTTGCGTTGCGGGTTGGCTTTGCGCTTAGCGAGCGCGTCGCGGCCGATGAAGTCGTCCTGCTTGGTGCTAAGCGCGACGGTGAAGCCGATGCCGGCTTCGAACGGGTCGGTTTGGTCGGAGAACTCGTAGCCGGCGAAGATCAGCCCGGCTTCGATGCGCAGGATGTCGAGCGCGGCCAAGCCGAGCGGCTTGATGTCGAACGCCTGTCCGGCGCTCCAGATCGCGTCCCACACTGGTTCGGCGTGCTTGGGATGGCAGAACACTTCGTAGCCGCGCTCGCCGGTGTAGCCGGTGCGCGAGACCAGCACCGGCGCGCCTTGCTCGCCGCCGATGCGGGCGATGGAGAATCTAAACCATTCGAGTTCATCCAACGCGGTCTGTTCGTCGCGCGTCCAGATCACTTCGCGCAGCACGTCAACGCTGCGCGGTCCTTGCACTTGCAGGTTGTGCAACTGGTCGGTCGAGTCCTTGACCCACGCCTGCAAGTTCAGTTCGCTCGCTTGGCGTTGCAACTGCAAGGTCGAGTCGTCGCTGCCGCCGACCCAGCGCAAGTTGTCCTTGCCCAAACGGAACACCGTGCCGTCGTCGATCATGCCGCCGGACTGATTGCACATCGCGGTATAGACCACTTGGCCCGCGCTCAGGCGGCGGATGTCGCGGGTGACGCAAGTTTGCACAAGTCGCTCGGCGTCGGGGCCGGTGACTTCGGCCTTGCGCAGCGGCGACAGATCGGTCACCACCACGCCTTCGCGGCAAGCCCAGTATTCGGCGATGTCGCCGAGGTTGGCGAAACTGTTCGCCAGCCAGTAGCCGCTGTATTCGGTAAAGTCGCGGGTCAGCGTGGATGTGCGCGAATGAAAGCCGGTTTCTTTGGTCATCTGAATCTCGCTGTGGGCGGTTTTTCGGAACGCGAGCGCGCGCTTGAAGCGGGCGCCGCGCGGATACAATCTTACATGGATGTCGGTCGGGTTCCAGCCGTTGGCTTGATCGATGTCGTCCGGGCACGCCGACGACACGCACACCATGTCCTTGAGCGCGCGCAGCAGCACATAGTCGCCGGCGCGCGACCACGGCGCGTCGAAGGCGAAGCGATGGGCGTGGTCGAAGAAGGTGTTGAAGAACAAGTTCATCGCCATCCATCCGCCGCGCGGCGCGATTTCGTACGGCGCCAGCGCGCGGTTGAAGTTGTCGGAGCAGTTGACGTGGCCGGGATAGCCGGCGTCGTCGTAGAACTTGGGCGTGCAGGCGAGGCCGAAACTATCGTGCCGACCGCAGGTGTCCTGCACCACTTCGACCAGCGGCGCGAAGTCGAAGTCGTAGAACTTGGAATGCAGCCCGGGGCGCGGATAGTCGGCGCCCATCAACGTGCGCGTCGCGGTCGCGTCGAGGCAACGCTCGCGCCCGAGTTCCAACTGCGCCAGATCGAAGCATTGGAAGTCCGAGCACTGGCGGCCTTCGACGTCGATCACTTGGATGTATTCCCCGACTTTGATCTCATACGCCACCGCAGTGCAACGCGCGATGCGAATCTCGTCGCGCGGGTCGGCGAGCGCGTCGGTCGCCACATTGGACGGCGAGTCGGTCGCATCGGCAGCCGGCGAATCCGCCCACGGCTCGGGCAACTCGGCGGCGGCGCGTCCGTCGGCGCGGCGCACCAGCACGATGAGTTCGCTCGGCGGTGGCGACGGGCGCGCGATCTCCATGTCCTCGCCCGGCGCGCAGATCAAGCACAGCGCATCGGCTTCGCAGCGCAGCGACGCCGATGCGCCGGGCGCGCTCTCGCCGCCGAACAACGCGACTGCTTCGGCGCCGGCAAGATCGATTCCCAGCCCGCGCAGCCGCTTCGCCAGCCGCCGCGCATCGGGCGTGCCGCGCCGCAAGCATCGCGCCATCCGCGCGACATCGCGTTCGGTCGCCGCGCCGCGCGCAAGACCGAGCGCGCCGGTGCGCGCCTCGCCGGTCGAGTCGAACGCGGCGACCAGCGCGACCTGCAAGCCCTCCGGATCAACGATCTCGACCGCATCCCCGCGCCGCAACGGCAACGCCAGCAACCCCATCGCCGCGACCCGATGCCGCTCCATTCCAACCCCAACGCGCATCGTCGTCGCGCGCGGACGCGATGAAGCGAACGACTTGCGCGCAACTTCGGCGGCGTTCATCGCGGATGCGCGGCGCGTTATTCCGGCTTGATCATCCAGCCCAGCGGTCGGCCGCCGAACAAGTGCATGTGCAAGTGGAACACCTCTTGGTTGGCGTCGCGTCCGCAGTTGACCAGCAGACGATAGCCGTCCTCGGCGACGCCCTCTTCGCGCGCCAGTTTGGCGGCGACCACGAACAGCCGCCCGAGCGTCACCTCGTCCTCGGCGGCGACATCGTTCACGGTCGGAATGATCTTGTTGGGAATGATCAGGATATGCGTCGGCGCCTGCGGATTGATGTCGCGGAACGCGGTCACTTGCTCGTCTTGATAGAGAATTTCGGCGGGTATTTCGCGCTTGACGATCTGGCTGAACAGCGTGTCTTCAGTCATGGCGTTGTCGGTTGAGTGAGTCGGAATGAGTTTGGAATGAGTCGAACGAGTCGGCACTTTACCGCAACTTCTCGGCGACCGCATGGAGTTCGGTGCGCTCGATCGAAAGCGCGCTCAGATGCCGCGCGGTGTTGAGCACATAGTCGCGGTTGCGCCCGCCGGCGCCGGCCGCTTCGCGCACCACGGCGACGATCTGCCCCAACTCGAGCGGGCGCGCGAACTGCGGATGCGCGCGGCGCGAGACGAAGGTCAGCGCTTCCACGCCATCGCGCATCCCGCGCGGATAGATGCGCTTGACCGCTGGCGCATAGGCGTTGTTCAGCATCTCGCGCTCAACCAGATACGCCGCTGCCGCCGCGGCTTGGCGCCGGTCGACGCGCATCGCCATGCCGTTGCACGAGCCGCCGCGGTCGAGGCCAAGCACCAGCCCGGGCTGTTCGGCGGTGCCGCGGTAATGCACCGACCACAGGCACAGCCGGCGATGGTATCCATACAACCGCGCCGGTCGCGCCTGCGCCACCGCGAAGCCCGGGTCCCACATCAGCGAGCCGTAGCCGAACACCCACAAGTCGCCCGCCGGCAGCGGCAACTCGGCGGCGTCGTACGGCGCGAACCGCGCGGCGCGCAAGTCGGGGCGGAAGTCGAGCCGCGCCGCGACGCGACGACGGTCGCGGCGGTCGGATTGGCGGGCGGAATCGTGCATGCGGGCGGACGGATGGCACAGAAAGTGGATAGCACAGAACGCGCGCCAATGGTATGCCAAGCGCGCGCGGCGGCACAAGTTCGCGGCGGCGGCGACCGCGATGTGGTAGAATCCATAGCGCCGATGACCGCCGCCGCCGACCCGTTTCCGCTGACCGCCCGCCGATTAATTCAACGTTTGATTCGCTGATTCATTCGCCGTTTCATTCGCTAACTGATTCGCCCTCGCCCGCCGCATACGCCCCGTCCGCCGATGACCGAACTGACTTTCGCCAAGGAGACCATCCCCGCCAATCTCGAGCAGGAGATGCGCCAGTCGTATCTGGACTACGCGATGAGCGTGATCGTCGGGCGCGCGCTGCCGGATGTGCGCGATGGGTTGAAGCCGGTGCATCGGCGCGTGCTGTATGCGATGTCGGTGCTCGGCAACGACAGCAACAAGCCGTACAAGAAGTCGGCGCGCGTGGTCGGCGATGTCATCGGCAAATACCATCCGCACGGCGACACCGCGGTGTACGACGCCATCGTGCGCATGGCGCAGGGCTTCTCGATGCGCTATCCGCTGATCGACGGGCAAGGCAACTTCGGCTCGGTGGACGGCGACTCGGCGGCGGCGATGCGCTACACCGAAATCCGCCTGGCGCGCATCGCGCATGAACTGCTCGCCGACCTCGACAAAGAGACGGTCGAGTTCGGCCCCAACTACGACGAGACCGAGACCCAGCCGCTGGCGCTGCCGACGCGCGTGCCGAACCTGCTGGTCAACGGCTCCGCCGGCATCGCCGTCGGCATGGCGAC
>JBPCXC010000218.1:0-6376 GCA_051008875.1 bacterium | reverse complement strand
CGTTCGTCAAGTTGCTGTTGGCGCGACCGGCTGTTCGCATCGACGCTGGCTTCTCCAAGTCGAAGAAACGCGCGCGCGCGGCGGTCGCCATCCGCGGCAATGCGCTGACCGGATTCGACGCGACCATCGATGAAACCGGCATGGCGAAGGTGAACAAGATCATCGGGCGCAAGTTCGTGTTCTCGTATCTGACCGACGTCAATATCCTGCGCCCGGCGATCCACCGACATATGGATAAACTGGTGCGCGCCAAGCGAGTCGCGAAGTACCAGATCGAGACCTTCGACAACCGCGGACCGTACATCTTGGTCGCGCTTGGCTCGGCGAATCAATCCGATGACGCCGCCGCCGCGACTTCGCTGGCGCAAGAACTGCACATCCACTTGACCAAGACCGATCAACTCAAGGTCAATCAAGTGGTGATCAAAGTGCTCGACCCGCAGCCCTTTTTGGAGCGCGGCGCGATCCAAGTCATCGCCCGCGGCAAAGCCGGCAACTATTGATTGCGACGGTCGGCGCGTCGTTCCGCCGCGTCGTTCGCTTCGTCATTCCTCCGGTCGCGTCATCCGCTCCGGGCGGACGGTTTGGTCGAACACTTCGGCGGTGACGAAGCCGCCGTCGATCGCCTCGCGGCGCAGCGTGGTGCCGTTTTGGTGCGCGCGCTTGGCGATCGCGGCGGCGTTGTCGTAGCCGATCACCGGCGCCAGCGCGGTCACCAGCATCAGCGAGTTCTCGACCCCTTGCGCGATGCGCGCGCGGTCGGGCTCGATGCCGGCGACGCAGTGATCGGTGAAACTCACCGCGGCGTCGCCGAGCAAGCGGATCGACTGCAGCACGTTGTGCGCGATCACCGGCTTGAACACGTTCAACTCGAGATGCCCTTGCGCGCCGGCGACGCCGACCGCGACATGATTGCCCATGGTCTGCGCGCACACCATCGCCAGCGCCTCGCACTGCGTCGGATTGACCTTGCCCGGCATGATCGACGAGCCCGGCTCGTTCGCCGGCAAGCGCAACTCGCCGAGCCCCGAGCGCGGACCGGAGCCGAGCAGGCGGATGTCGTTGGCGATCTTGTTCAGCCCGACCGCGATGGTGTTGAGCGCGCCCGAGACCTCGACCATCGCGTCGTGCGAAGCCAGCGCCTCGAACTTGTTCGGCGCGGTGGTGAACGGCTGCTCGGTGAACGCCGCGACCGCTTCGGCGAACGCTTCGGCGAAACCGAGTTTGGAGTTGATTCCGGTGCCTACCGCGGTGCCGCCCTGCGCCAGCGGATACAGCCGCGCCAGCGCGTCGCCGATGCGCGCGACCGCGAGATCGACCTGCGCCGCGTAGCCGGAGAACTCCTGGCCGAGCGTCAGCGGCGTCGCGTCCTGCAAATGGGTGCGGCCGATCTTGATCAACTCGTCCCACTCGTTCGCCTTGCGCGCCAACGCCGCGTGCAAATGTCGCAACGCGGGGATCAACTTGTGCTGCAGTTGCTCGACCGCGGCGATGTGCATCGCGGTCGGGAAGGTGTCGTTGGACGACTGGCTCAAGTTGCAATGATCGTTCGGATGCACCGGCGACTTCGAGCCGACCGCGCCGCCCAAACTCGCGATGGCGAGGTTGGCGATGACCTCGTTGGCGTTCATGTTGGACTGCGTGCCGGAGCCGGTCTGCCACACCACCAGCGGGAAATGCGCGTCGTGCGCGCCGCCGGCGACCTCCTCGGCGGCGGCGGCGATGGCGTCGCCGAGCGTCGAGTCGAGCCGCCCCTGCGCGACGTTGACCCGCGCGGCGCAAAGTTTGATGATCGCCAACGCGCGAATCATCTCGCGCGGCATACGCTCGACGCCGATCTTGAAATGGCCGAGCGAACGCTGCGTCTGCGCGCCCCACAACCGATCCGCCGGCACCCCGATGGCGCCGAATGAATCGGTCTCAATGCGCTGGTCGGTCGCGTCGTCGTTCATGTCGTCGCCATATCGTTCGCGCCAGTATAGCATCGGCGACGCCAACGACGAAGCGACGCAACTTCGCCAAACGCGCCAGCATCGCCGATAATGCCGCCGACGATTCAATCAACCTCAACTACGAGCGAGCGCGTTCATCCATGCAAGCATTCTCCGACATCCGGGTGATCGACTTGACCCACGTCCTCGCCGGCCCGTTCTGCACCTATCAGTTGGCCGTGCTCGGCGCCGATGTGATCAAGGTCGAGCCGCCCGACGCGCCCGACATGTCGCGCGCATCCAGCGCCGCGTCGCATCCGCACGAGACCGAGATGGGCGCCGACTTCACCGCGCAGAACGCCAACAAGCGAGCGGTTTGCATCGACTTGCGTCGCGATTCGGGCAAGGCGATTTTGCGCCGGCTGCTGGCGCGCGCCGACGTGCTGGTGGAGAACTATCGCAGCGGCGCGCTGGCCGCGCTCGGCTTCGACGCCGAGTCGGTGCGCGCGATCAAGCCGGACATCGTGCACTGCTCGCTGACCGGCTTCGGCCAACGCGGACCGCTTAGCCAACGCACCGCGTATGACAACGTGGTGCAAGCATACAGCGGACTGATGGCATCGACTGGCGACGGCGACGGCGCGCCGATGAAAGTCGGTCCGCCGGTGCTCGACTACGGCAGCGGCATCCAAGCCGCGTTCGCCATCGCGAGCGCGTTGTATCAACGCACGCGCACCGGCGACGGGCAATACATCGACGTCGCTATGCTCGACGCGGCGTTGATGCTGATGAGTTCGCATGTCAGCCGATTCCATCGCTTCGGCGAAGCCGCCGCGCCAACCGGCAACCGCAGCGCCGACAACGCCGGCTACGGCTGTTATCCGACCCGCGACGGCTTGCTGATGCTCGGCGCATACACGCCGCAGCAAGCGCAGGAGATGTGGACGGTGCTCGGCGACCGCGCATACGGCGACGCGTTGATGGCGATGACGCCGGCGGACGCGACGGCGCGTTCGAGCCGCGACCGCGCGCGCATCGGCGCGATCCTGCTGCGCAAGAACGCCGATGAATGGGAGATCGAGTTCAACCGCAACCAAGTCCCGGCGGCGAAAGTGCGCACCCTCGACCAAGCATTGACCGACCCGCACCTTGCGCATCGCACAGTGCTGCAAACCACCCCCGACGCAAGCGCGCAAACCCTGCCGACCGCGGCGTTCCAATACGCCGAGCACGGCCCGACAATCACCCGCCCGCCGCCGAGGATCGGCGAGCACACCGAAGAAGTGCTGCGCGAAGCCGGCTACGATGAACACGAACTGACGCAACTCGCCGAAGATGGCGTAATCCGAATCGCGCAACGCGATTGATTCAGCGGCGGGGGATATTGTTTCGAGAATCCATTTCTGCTGTTGTTGCGCGAGTGCAGCGAGCCACTTCTCGCCGTCATTCCCGCAGGGATGCGGGGAATCCATTCGCCACGGATGGCCATTTGAACTTTGGCGGGGTGGTGTGAACAAACTCGCGCGACTCCGTTCGCACCAACAACCAGCAAGCCTTCGGCTTGCCTCACTCGCGGGCGCGAGCGATGGGTTCCCGCTTACAGACTGCGGGAATGACGGCGGGGAGAGATTGTTGCGGGAAAAAACGCCGGGAGCGTTTTTTCGCGAGCGTAAGCGAGCCCGAAGGGCGCGTATCAGGATGATACGCGCAAAGACGGCGAGGCTAATGCGCAGCGCGCCCGCAGGGCGCGCTCACTTTGCGGCGGCGCGACTGATTCTGCGCGTCGCCGTGTGCAATGCGCGGCGAGGCGAAGTAGAATGACGCGTCATCGTTCCAGTCGCCGCAGCGTTCATTGCGACGCCACTTCCAATCGCCGCGGCATCCATTGCGACGCTGCTTCCAATCGTGCGTCGTCGTCGAAACATTCGCGACTTTCGAAACATCCGCAACTTCCGCAACACCCCCAACCCAAACCCACATGCCCGAATCCGGCTTCCTGTTCAACTTGATGGTGTACCTATCCGCCGCCGTGATCGCGGTGCCGTTGTTTGCGCGGATTGGGCTTGGCTCGGTGCTCGGCTACTTGTTCGCCGGCGCGTGCATCGGGCCGTGGGGGCTGGGCTTGATCACCAATGTCGAAGACATCCTGCATTTCGCCGAGTTCGGCGTGGTGCTGCTGTTGTTCTTGATCGGACTCGAACTCGAGCCGCGCAAACTTTGGGCGATGCATCGCGCGCTGATCGGCGTCGGCGGCACCCAGGTGCTGATCACCGCCGCGCTGATCTTCGCGCTGATGCTGCACTACACCGAGCAATGGCAGAGCGCGGTGGTCGCCGGGCTCGGGCTGGCGTTGTCGTCCACCGCGATCGCGCTGCAGTCGCTGAAGGAGCGCAAACTGCTGCGCACCGCGGCTGGGCGCACCGGCTTCTCGGTGCTGCTGTTCCAGGACATCGCGGTGATCCCGATCATCGCGCTGATCCCGCTGCTCGGCTACGAACCCGAAGTCAGCGGCAACGGGCTGCGCTCGGCGTTGATCCTCGCCGGCGTGATCGCCGCGATCTTCATCGTCGGGCGATTCGCGCTGCATCACATCTTCAGTTTCGTCGCTTCGATTCAACTGCGCGAAGTGTTCACCGCGCTGTCGCTGCTGCTGGTCATCGGCGTCGCCGCGATCATGAATCTGCTCGGCGCGTCGATGGCGCTCGGCGCGTTCCTCGCCGGCGTATTGCTGGCGAACTCGGAGTATCGCCATGCCCTCGAGTCCGACATCGAGCCGTTCAAAGGCCTGCTGCTCGGCTTGTTCTTCATCTCGGTCGGGATGTCGGTCAACTTCGGCTTGCTGATCGACAACCCGCTGAAAATTCTCGCCATCACGCTGATGCTGGTCGGCCTCAAGGCGGCGATCTTGTACATCATCTCGCTGTTCGCGAAAATTCCGCGCGCGCAGCGGCCGCTGTTCTCGTTCGTGCTGGCGCAAGGCGGCGAGTTCGGCTTCGTGCTGTTCGGCTTCGCGGTGTCGACCGGCGCGATGGCGTCGGCGCTCGCCAACGAATTGATTCTCGCGGTCGCGCTGTCGATGGTGATCACGCCGCTGCTGTTGTTCGCCAACCAGAAGTGGATCGAGCCGCGCTTGGCGGAGGATGATCCCGCGCCGCGCGACGACATCATCGCGCTCGAGAACCCGGTGATCATCGTCGGTTGCGGAAGATTCGGGCAAGTCGTCGGGCGCGTGCTGCTCGCCAACCAAATCACGCCGACCTTGATCGACAACAACCCGCATCAACTCAACCGCGTGCGCCGCTTCGGCTATAAATCCTATTACGGCGACGCGCTGCGGCTGGATGTGCTGCGCTCCGCCGGCGCCGCGCAGGCGCGCGCGATCGTGCTGGCGATCGCCGATCGCGACAAGATCAACCAAGCGATCGAACTGCTGCGCGGCGAGTTCCCGCAACTGAAGATCTTCGTGCGCGCATACGACCGCGACCATGCGATGCACCTGATCGCCAGCCAAGTAGACGGCTACGCGCGCGAGACCTTCGCCTCGGCGCTGGAGATGGGGCATGACTTGCTGCTGGAGTTCGGCTTCGACGAGTTGTTCGCGCACCACGTGGTCGAGAAGTTCCGCGAACTCGACTTGGAGACGCTGCAAGCGCAAGCCGAAGTGCGCGACGACGAGCAGTCGCTGATCAAACTCGCCAAAAGCGCGCGCGCCGACATGGAAGAGCACTTCGCCGCCACCGCGCCGCGGTCGCAAGACCGGAAGTAACAACGCAACGCAGCGGCGCGCGTGATTAAGCGCGAAAAATCGCTCCGGGCGATTTTTTCCCGCTTAAAGACTGCGGGAATGACGGCCTAGGGGGAATTTTTGCGGGAATGACGGCAAAGCAAGCGTGCGGCGGCAAGCAATCGCCGACTCCCTTGGTCGCATCCGCGGATCAATTCGCCGTGCTATTCATTCGTCGCGCGATTCGCTCGCCGCGTTATTCGTTCGCGCGCAATTAAGAAATCTCGCGGCGGCGACAAAGCGACGACTCGATTCATAACACTCCAATTCCTAACACCCGCGAATCAATCCATCGCGATATTTATTCGCCGCGATCCTCGTTCATCGCATTATTCCCCGGCCACGCCATAGCCGCCGCCGCCCGGGGTTTCGATCACGAACACGTCGCCCGGATGCAGTTCGATTTGATCGACGCCGGCGAGTTCGGTGGCGCTGCCGTCGGGGTGTTCGACGCGGTTGCGGCCGGTCGCGCCGGGTTCGCCGCCGGCCAGGCCGTAGGGCGGCACGCGGCGGTGGCCGGAGATGATGTTGGCGGTCATGCGTTCGAGGAATCGCACGCGCCGCACCACGCCGTCGCCGCCGCGATGGCGTCCGCCGCCGCCGGAGTCGGCGCGGATAGCGAACGATTCGAGCACCACCGGGAAGCGCCATTCGAGCACCT
>JBPCXC010000217.1:0-2157 GCA_051008875.1 bacterium | reverse complement strand
GCCGACATGTCGATCGGCTTTTCGGCGTCGCGCGCGCTGGTGCGCGATGCGGTCGCGCGCGACGCCGCCGACGCCGACGGCTTCCCCGACTTGTGCGCCGCGGCGCAAGCGAAAATCCTCGCCGCCGAGACCGCGATCGAAGTCACCAACAACGCGCTGCAAGTCCACGGCGCGGCCGGCTACTCGCGCAACCGACCGCTCGAGCGCATGGCGCGCGACGCGCGCATGTTCACCATCGGCGGCGGCACCGCGCAGATTCTGCGCACCCAAGTCGCCGGCGCGATCCTCGGCATCAAGACGCCGCAGACCCGCGGCGCGACGCATAAGCCGCGGCGCGCAGCGGACTAAACCGGACGATCAAAAGCATCAGCCGCCGACGTCGTGCGGCACGATCAAGCCGATCTGGATGCCGATGAACAACAACAGCAGCACCACCAACGACAGCATGATCCGCCAAGTCAGCGACTTCACCACGCGGCGCGACTTGGACGGATCCTTGACCAGGAAATACAACGCCGAGAACAAACTGGCGACCACAAACAACAGTAGAATAACGAGGATGAGTTTGAACAGCAGCATGAGACCTTTACATGGATAACCGCGACGCCGCGACAACGCCACGCGGCGAATCGAATCGCAACCACTCGTCGCGCAAAAAATCGCTCGGCGCGGCGGCGGCATATGTTCTGTTCTTCGCCAGCCTGTCACTGCTATTGACGCTGGGCGGCTGGCAATGGCGGCGTGGCGTGGAGAAAGCGGCGATCGAGCGGGTGCTGATGCACGCGAACGATCACTATATCACGGTCGCGCGCGCGCCGCGCGACTGGCAAACCCTCGCGCATCGCCGCGTCCGCCTCGACGGCGAATGGCTCGCGCCGATCTTCCTGCTCGCCAACCGAACCCATCGCGGACGACTCGGCCACGAAGCGTTCAGCCCATACCGACTCGCCGACGACGGCGCGGTGATCCTAGTCAACCGCGGCTGGACTGCCGACGCGAACACGGCGAACTTCGACATCAACGTTGATGCGAATGATGCGAACGACGACGACGACGCACGCGGTTATCTTTATCTGCCGCAAAGTGGCTTCACGCTCGGTGCCGCGATTGCGCCGGGCGATCGCGCGCAGAACCAGCCGCAAGTGATTCAACATCTCGATTTGCCCGCGCTGTCCGCCGAGACCGGCATCAAACTGCACGCCGCGGCGGTCGCACTCGACAACGATCATCCGCATGCGCTGACGCCGATCTGGCGCGCCGTCGCGATTCCGTCGGCGCGGCATTTCGGCTATGCGGCGCAGTGGTGGGGCTTGAGCCTGACGCTGATCATTTTCGGCGTGATCTGGCGTCGGCGCGCGCGACGCATCGCATCGCGCGCCGGCGAATCGTTGCGCCGATGAGTCGCGGGCGCGTTCAACTCGCGGTCGTCTTCGCGGTGTTCTTGGTGCCGTTGCTGGCGGCGTTCGTGCTGTATTACGGACTGGACGGCGCGTTCGCGCCGCGCGCGCGCAGCAATCACGCGGCGTTGATCGCGCCGCCGATTGCGTTGCAGCAGTTCGTCAACCCGCGCGCGCGCGACGACAACGACACCGGCAACGACGACACATTCGACGCCGAACAAATCAAACGCAAGTGGAGCGTGCTGCACGCGGTGTCCGACTCCTGCGGCGACGCCTGCGCGCGCGCGCTGTACAACACCCGCCAGACACGCCTCGCCCTCGGCAAGGACGGCAACCGCGTGCAACGCATCGTGCTTGGCCAACGCGCCGCGCTCGAGCGCATCGGCGCCGAGCATCCCGACGCGATCCAACTGCTGCGCTCCGAACGCGGCATCGAACGCCAACTCGACCCGCTGCGCCGCGCGCATGGCCTCGGCGACGACGACGCGCTGCTGATCGATCCGCTCGGCAACATCATGATGACGATTCCGGCGACGCTCGATCCCGCCTTGCTGCTCAAAGACTTGAAGCGGCTGCTGAAACTCTCGCGCATCGGCTGACGATGAAGCGAATGCGCGCATCCGACGACGCGATGATCTTGGGGGTCGTGCCGTGGTAAAACGAAGGCGCGCGCGCCGCGCAGGTGGTCGCGCATCTGCGCCAACTGCCGGGCCTGGCCGAAGCGGTGCTGGTGGACGCAAGCGACACGCCGGACTCG
>JBPCXC010000216.1:0-2314 GCA_051008875.1 bacterium | reverse complement strand
CATGTGATCGGCGCCGGCGTGATGGGCGGCGACATCGCCGCGTGGTGCGCGCTGCGCGGGCTGACCGCGAGCGTGCACGATCAAAGCGCCGACGCGTTGGCGCGGACGCGCGCGCGCGCGCATGTCTTGTTCCAGCGCCGATTGAAGTCGCCGCGGCGGGTGCAAGGCGCGATGGATAGACTGCGGATGGATCTCGCTGGCGACGGCGCGCGCCGCGCCGATGTCATCATCGAAGCCATCGTCGAACGCGCCGACGCCAAGACCGAGTTGCTCGAGTCGCTGCAACGAGTCGCGCGCGACGATGCGTTGCTCGCGACCAACACCTCGAGCATTCCGCTCGAGTCGCTGTGCGATTCGCTCGCCGCGCCCGGGCGCTTGGTCGGGCTGCACTTCTTCAACCCAGTGGCGCGCATGGAGTTGGTCGAGATCGTGCGCGACGACCGCACCGATGCCGCCGTGATCGATCGCGCATGCGCGTTCGCGCGCGCGATCAACCGCCTGCCGATCGCGGTCAAAAGCCGCCCGGGCTTTTTGGTCAACCGCATCTTGATGCCGTATCTGCTCGAAGCGGTCGCGCTGCTCGGCGAAGGCGCGTCGCGCGCCAGCGTGGATCGCGCGGCGACCGACTTCGGCATGCCGCTCGGCCCGATCGCGCTGGCCGACACCGTCGGCCTCGACGTCTGCCTGCATGTCGCGCAGAACTTGACGATGAGTTACGGCGGCGAAGTACCGCAAGCGCTGCGCGAAAAAGTCGAAGCCGGCCACCTCGGCAAAAAAAGCGGACGAAGATTCTATCGCTGGTCGAACGACAAGCCGCGCGCCGGCAACGCCCGCCGCGCGCGCAAGATCGCCGACCTCCAAGACCGCTTAATCTTCCGCTTCCTCAACGAAGCGGTCGCATGCCTGCGCGAAGGCATCGTCGAACGCGCCGACGACTTGGACGCCGGAATGATCTTCGGCGCCGGCTTCGCCCCCTTCCGCGGCGGCCCGATGCGCTACATCGCCGACCAAGGACCAGCCGCGATGCGCCAACAACTAGCCGCCCTGCACGACCGCCACGGCGACCGCTTCACGCCGGACGCGGGCTGGGACGAGTTGGATTTGGGCGGGATGAAAGTAGAGTAGGAATCAGTCTTCGTCTTCTGCATCGTCCGATGCTTCCAAATTTTCGATGCGGGGTTCGAAGGTTTGGTGAAATTTGTCCAAGTGCGTCGCGATCCATTCGTATAACTGCGGCCATTGCTTCTTGTCCATGAAGTTACTGTCATCCTTCCGCAATCCGATTCGCCGCGACTGTCCACGCGGCTGCCCATGCCAAATCAAACGCGCGCCGATTTCCTGCTCAATGGTGGTTTTGTCTTCCTCCAAACGACGATAACGCGCTGCGGCGTCGCTGCCGAACAGACGAAAATTTACGCTGGCTTTGTGCTTGTGCGTAACTCCATTGCAGACTGCAAGGAGGCGGCTATTTCGACCGCGAAAGTTAAATCGTTTGATTCCTTGCGTGACCACACGGCCATTGTGCCGCACCGCATAGTCGTGAGCGTGCATGAATTCAAACAGCCCTTGCCAAAACGCCATGTGCATCTTTTGCACATCGGAAAGATCAGCACCTTCAATCGCTCGCGCGCTTTTGGTCCAGTTGTTCGGCTTCGCCACCACTTCAAGGCGCGGCGCAGCCGCAGAGTCGCCGATGCGCCAAACCTCGATTTCAACGCCGAAGAAATTCGTGTCCTCATTGGTCTGCGCGTTCAACCAGTCGAGCGCGGCGCGATGCTCGGGGTTGAACTTGTCGGCAATCCAAATCACCGTGCCCGCGCCCAAGCCGGCGGCATACGTCAGCAGTTGCCCCAAATGCCTGTGATTGGTCTGCTCCAATTGATTCTCAACGACCACCCAACGCTCACTGTTAATGTCGCGGCACAGAATGTCAACGCGGAACTGCCCGACATTCCTTTCGGTCTGCTCCACCGCCAACTCCATATCAAGCGCGTCGCCCAACAACTCGATGTTCTCCGCCAGCCACGGCGTGAAATCGGCGGCCTCGTTTGACCAGTATTCGCGAATCTCGGATTCCATCAACTCCCCGAACTCGTCGTATTTCTTCATCTCGACCCTGCGTTGATTTGCGTTTGAAAAAATCGTATTGTAGCACCTCTCCACGACTCACCCACCACTCGATGAACGATCCTCAGTTGGCGCTTGAGATCACCGACTTGCATAAGCGGTTCGGCGATCTGGAAGTGTTGCGCGGCATTTCGTTGGCGGCGCGGCAGCATGATGTGATTTCGATGCTCGGCAGCAGCGGCTCGGG
>JBPCXC010000215.1:0-8644 GCA_051008875.1 bacterium | reverse complement strand
GCTGGCGCTCGCTGCAGTGTTCGCCGTGCTCAGAATCTCGATGGGAGCGACGGCGTGAGCGATTACGATTTTATCGACCACAGCTACGATGTCGTCGTGATTGGCGCCGGTGGCGCCGGGCTGCGAGCAACCTTCGGCCTGGCCCAGGCCGGTTTTGCGACAGCCTGTATTACCAAGGTGTTTCCGACACGCAGCCACACGGTTGCGGCACAGGGTGGAATCAGCGCGGCACTCGGCAATATGGGCGAGGACGAATGGCGCTGGCATATGTACGACACGATCAAGGGCTCCGATTGGCTCGGCGATCAGGACGCGATCGAATACATGTGCAAGGAGGCGCCCGACGCGGTGATCGAACTCGAGCATTACGGCGTGCCGTTCTCGCGCACGCCCGAGGGCAAGATCTATCAGCGCGCGTTCGGCGGCATGACCACGCACTTCGGCGAAGGCCAGGCGCAGCGCACCTGCGCCGCCGCCGACCGCACCGGCCACGCCATCCTGCACGCGCTGTATCAGCAGTCGCTGAAGCACCGCGCCGAGTTCTTCATCGAATATTTCGCGATTGACTTAATCATGCGCGACGGCGAATGCAAGGGCGTGATGGCGTGGGACTTGGATCGCGGCACATTGCATCGCTTCGCCGCCAACATCGTGGTGCTCGCCACCGGCGGCTATGGCCGGTGCTATCGCTCGTGCACCTCGGCGCATAGTTGCACCGGCGACGGCGGCGGCATGGCGTTGCGCGCCGGGTTGCCGATGCAGGACATGGAGTTCACCCAGTTCCATCCGACCGGCATCCACGGCGTCGGCTGCCTGATCAGCGAAGGCGCGCGCGGCGAAGGCGGCTACCTGACCAACGCCGACGGCGAGCGCTTCATGGAGCGCTACGCGCCGAACGCGAAAGACTTAGCCTCGCGCGACGTGGTCAGCCGCTCGATGACGCTGGAGATCCGCAACGGCCGCGGCGTCGGCGCCGACAAAGACCACATCAACTTGCACCTCGAACACCTTGGCCCCGAAGTGCTCGCCGAGCGACTGCCGGGAATCTCCGAGTCGGCGCGCATCTTCGCCGGCGTCGACGTCACCCGCGAGCCGATCCCGGTGCTGCCGACGGTGCACTACAACATGGGCGGCATCCCGACCAACCTGCACGGCGAGGCGGTGACGCTGCGCGACGGCGCCGAGCGCGTCGTGCGCGGGCTGATGGCGATCGGCGAGGCGGCGTGCGTGTCGGTGCACGGCGCCAATCGCCTCGGCTCGAACTCGCTGCTCGACATCATCGTCTTCGGCCGCGCCGCCGCGCGTCGCGCGCGTGCGTTGATCGAGCCCGGCGCGGCGCCGCCGCAACTCGCCGACGGCGACGGCGACGAAATCCTCGCGCGCTTCGATCGCATCCGCCACGCCGACGGCGACGCGCCGACCGCCGAGGTGCGCCAGCGGATGCAGCAAGTCATGCAAGAGCATTGCGCGGTGTTCCGCGACGCCGAGTTGATGGCGGCGGGAGAAGTCGAACTCGCCGAAGTGTGCGCTCGTTTCGCGCGCATCAAAGTGACCGATCGCTCGATGATCTGGAACACCGACTTGGTCGAGACGCTCGAGTTGGACAACCTGCTGCGCCAAGCGCAAATCTCGATCGCCGCCGCCGCCAACCGCACCGAAAGCCGCGGCGCGCACGCGCACGAAGACCATCCCGAACGCGACGACGCCAACTGGATGAAGCACACCTTGATCGCGCAAGGCGAGTTGAACGACGCGCCGACGATCGCCTATCGTCCGGTGCACGACTACACCTTGACCGACGAGGTCGAATACATTCCGCCGAAGAAGCGGGTGTATTGATCGCGCATGGCTGAATTCACTTTGTCGGCGAACTCGCGCGTGGTCGAAGGCGAGACGCACCGAGCGTGCGCGTCGGATGCGACGCGACCGCGGATGGTGCGGCTGTATCGCTTCGATCCGGATCGCGGCGGCAATCCGCGGGTCGATTCGTACGAGGTGGATCTCGACGACTGCGGGCCGATGGTGCTCGACATCCTGTTCCACATCAAAGACCGCATCGACAGCACGCTCGCGTTCCGCCGCTCGTGCCGCGAAGGCATCTGCGGCTCGTGCGCGATGAACATCAACGGCGTCAACACCATCGCCTGCATCCAGCCGACCGCCGACATCGACGGCGAAATAAAAATCTATCCGCTGCCGCACATGTCGGTGGTCAAGGACTTGGTGGTCGACATGAACAACTTCTACGCGCAATACGCCTCGGTCAAGCCGTGGCTGCAAGCCGGCGACGACCCGCCGCGCGAGCGCTCGCAGTCCGAGGCGCAGCGGCAGAAACTCGACGGGCTGTATGAATGTATCCTGTGCGCCTGCTGCTCGACCAGTTGCCCGAGTTACTGGTGGAACCCCGAGCGCTATCTCGGCCCGGCGGCGCTGCTGGCGGCGTATCGCTGGATCGCCGACAGCCGCGACCAAGCCGGCGCCGAACGCCTGGCGCAACTCGACGACGCGTTCAAACTCTATCGCTGCCACACCATCATGAACTGCACCAACGCCTGCCCGAAGCATCTCAATCCGGCCAAGGCGATCGCCGAGATCAAGAAGAGCATCGCCAAAGGTGCATAGCGCGGACGGCGATATCGAGCAGTGCGATCAGTCCGTCGCCGACGCGCGACTGCGATGGCGTTGCCGGCGCGGCACCAAGGAGTTGGACTTGATCTTGTCCGCGTTCGCGACTCGGCATTACCCGCGCCTGACCGCCGTCGAGCAACGGAGATTCGCGCGCCTGCTGGACTGCGCCGACCCGCAACTCGCCGACTGGCTGTGCGGCGGCGCGACCCCCGACGACCCGGAGATGGCATCCATTGTCGAACGAATTCTGTCTGCCGGTCGCGGTTGATCTGATGCCGCGCCAAGCGATCGCCGCGGCGATCGTCGCGCTGCATTGCCTGCCGCTGTCATGGATGCTGCTGGATGCGCCGCTCGCGCCGCCGCTGCTGTGGCCGCTGTGCGCGCTGGCGGTCGCGCATCTGGCGCTGCGACTCCATCGCCAACGCGCCGCCGCCGGCGCGACGCGGCTGGTCGCGACCGCCAACGGCTGGCGGCTGCGCACGCGCGATGCGACTTCCGACGACGACGGCGACGACGCGATGCGCGCGCAACGCATCGATCGCATCGACGCGCTCGACTTGCGATTTTGCATCGTGCTGCGCGCGACTCGACGCGGACGGTCGTTCCATCTCGCGCTGCGCGCTGGCGAACAGTCCCGCGAACAACTCCACCGCCTGCGCGTGCTGCTGCGCGCGCCGCCGCAAAGCGAGATGGAAGACTAGGGAATCAAGATCGTATCTTCCGCTTTCGCATCGGCCGGCGCCGGCGGATAGTCGCGGTTGCTGTGCAGTCCGCGGCTCTCCTTGCGCAGCATCGCGCAGCGCACGATCAACTCCGCCACTTGCACCAGGTTGCGCAACTCGATCAAGTCGTTGCTGACGCGGAAGTTGCTGTAGAACTCGCGGATCTCCTCCTGCAACAGCGCGATGCGCCGCGCCGCGCGGGTCAGTCGCTTGTCGCTGCGCGCGATGCCGACGTAGTCCCACATGCAGCGGCGCAGTTCGTCCCAGTTGTGCGCCACCACGATGCGCTCGTCGGCGTCGGTCACTTGGCTTTCATCCCACTTCGGCAAGTCGGCGTGCAAGGCGAAGTCGTCCGCTTCGGCGGCGATGCGCTCGGCGCATGATTCGGCGAACACCAGGCATTCGAGCAGCGAGTTGCTCGCCAGCCGGTTGGCGCCGTGCAGTCCGGTGCAACTGCTCTCGCCGATCGCGTACAAGTTGCGGATGTCGGTGCGTCCGTCCAAGTCGGTGATCACGCCGCCGCAGGTGTAATGCGCCGCCGGCACCACCGGCAGCGGCTGCTTCGCCATGTCCAAGCCGAGGTCGCGGCAACGTTTGGAGATGTTCGGGAAATGCTTGCGGATGAACGTCGCCGAGCGATGGCTGATGTCGAGATAGACGTTGTCGCAGCCGTTGATCTTCATCTCCAGATCGATCGCGCGGGCGACGATGTCGCGCGGCGCGAGTTCGCCGCGGCGGTCGTAGTCGAGCATGAATCGGCGACCGTCGGCGTGCACCAGTTTGCCGCCTTCGCCGCGCACCGCCTCGGAGATTAGGAACGACTTCGCGTGCGGGTGATAAAGACAAGTCGGATGGAACTGCACGAACTCCATGTTGGCGACGCGGCAGCCGGCGCGCCATGCCATCGCGATGCCGTCGCCGGTGGAGGTGTCGGGGTTGCTGGTGTACAGATACGCCTTGCTCGCGCCGCCGGTCGCCAGCGCCAAGTGCCGGCACGGCAGCGCGACCACGCGGCGGCGCGCGAGGTCGAACGCATAGACGCCGAGGCAGGTGTTCGCTTCGCCGCTGTCGTGCTTGTCGGAAGCGTTCGCGTCGCCGCTTGCGCGCTGGTTCGAGGTGTTCGCCGCGCCGCTTGCGCCGCGTTTGTTGGAGGTGATCAAGTCGATCGCGATGTGGTTCTCCAGCAACTCGATGCGCGGATGCTTGCGCACCATCTGCTCGAGCGTGACCTCGACCTCGGCGCCGGTGGCGTCGGCGGCGTGCAGCACGCGGCGATGGCTGTGACCGCCTTCGCGGGCGAGATGGAACTCGACATCCGCGCCGGTGGCGACGTCGTCGCGCAGGCTGAAGCGCACGCCGTGATCGAGCAGCCATTGGATCGCCGCCGGCGCGTGGCGCACGACGAACTCGACCGTGCGCCGCCGGCACAGCCCGCCGCCGGCGTCGAGCGTGTCGTCGATGTGCGCGCGAAACGAATCGTCCTCGCCCCACGCCGCCGCGATGCCGCCTTGCGCATAGCGCGTCGAGCCTTCGTCGAGCACCGCCTTGGACAAGATGGCGACGCCGACCCCGCGCTCGGCCAAACGCAACGCCAACGACAAGCCGGCCAGCCCGCCGCCGACGATCACCACCGGTTTGAATCGATCAACCATGCGCGCAAGTATAGCGAATCGAACGCGCGCGTCATTCTGATACGCGCCTTCGGGTTCGCTTACGCTCGCGAAAAAACGCTCCCGGCGTTTTTTCGCGTAGTCTGTTAAGCGGGAATCTCTTTTTCTTTCAGTCGCGATCGTTCAAGATGAACTCGCGGAACGCGCGATAGCGTTCGCTCTCGAAGTCGTGGCCGAAGCGCGGCATCGAGTCGTAGATCGTTCGATTGTCCATATTATGGTAATGCCGCTGATACGCCGCGACCAAGATGCCGGTGCGCAGCACGCCTTGCTTGCAGTGCAGCAGGATCGGATGATTGGCGCGGTGGTCGCACAAGTCGAGGAACTGGCGAACTTGATCGCCGTCGCCATCGTCCGCGCGATCATCGCCTGCAGACTTGCGCGATGACGGCGCGGGAGACGGCTGCGGAAATTTCGGGGGGGGGGGGGGGGGAACGGATGGCGGAACGGTCAGCGGCAGCGAGACAAACTTGATTCCGTTGGCGGCGCAAAACGCGACTTGGCGGCGGTAATACGGCGCGGCGCGGCGTTGCGCCTCGAGCAGATTGACCACGGTCTTGATGCGATGCCGGCGGCAGATCAACTTCAAGGCGAGCGGCGACAGCAGCCCCGAGCGATAGAGTTTGCCTTTTTCAACCGCGCGGAAATGATAATACAACTTGTGCCGCCAAACGCACAGCGCGATCACGATGACCGCCGCAAGCGTGATGGATGATAGAAGAGTTAAGTTCATCGGCGCGTTCGTTGAAAGGTTCGTTCACTAAAAAATTCGTTCACCAACGAGTTCATTGCTTCGGATTGATCGCGGCCAATCAACCGCCGACGCGGTCGTCGCCGCTCGCCGCCTTGCGCGCGGTGCGGTCGAGTATGCGTTGAATCCATTGCTTGCGCGCGGCGCGCAGGTCGGGATGATGTCGCAGGTATTGATGCAGGAATCGCATGCGATCGGCGACGCCGAAGTCGTCGGCGAAGCGATTCAACTGCGCCAGATTGCGCACGCGCGCCCGCGCCGGCAGCGCGCGATAGCGGCGGGTGCGCTCGTTGTCGATGAAATACACTTCCATGCGCGCCGGGTCGCGTCCCGACAGCATCAGGTTGCCGCGCAGCAGATCGCCATGCGCGATGCCGGCGGCGTGCAGCCGGCCGATCAAGTCGCCCAGCCGCGCGATCTGCGCGCGCCGATGCATGCGGTGCGCGCGCGCGTCGTCGCCGGCGGCGTTGCGCAGGAAGTCGTCGAGCCCGATGCGCTGCGGCACCGCCGCCATGACGATGAAGCAGTGGCGCCGCGCGTGCCCGACCATCACCACCTGCGGCGCGCGAAAGCCATGCGCCGCCAGCAGCCGATGCGCGCGCAGGCAGCGCGTCGCGCGCGAGCCGCGGAACCAATCCTTGATCGGCTCGGCCGCGCCGCGCGGATGGAAGGTCTTGTGGAAGTACGCGCGGCGACGATAGCGAAACGAGAACACATCGGCTTGGCGCGAGCGCGCGACCACGCGCGCATCGTGATCCGGCGGCGGCGTCCGGCGGCAACTTATGCGCAGCCATTCGTCCTCGATCAACGCCGGCGAAATCCGCAGGCGATAGCCGTCATAGCGATGTTCCACCAGCGAGTCGTCCACGCGCCCTCCGCGTCCGGGTTGTTGTTCGCGTTGATCGAATTCGCGACCGCCGAGGCAAGTCGCATCGCGCGTCGCGCGCGCCGATGATCGACGCGAAGATACTATACGCGATCGCGCGGTCTTCGTCCCCATCGAAAGCAGCAATCATTCAAGCCTGCTTTACTCGCCGCGCGAGCGTAGCGAGCCTCTTTTGCCGTCATTCCCGCAGGGATGCGGGGAATCCAGTCGCCACGGATGGCAATCTTCAAACTGGCGGGGGTGGTGCGAACAAGCCGCGCGATTCCCGCTCGCATCAAAAGCAAGCAGCCCTTCGGTCTGCATCACTCGCTTGCGCGAGTGTGGATTCCCGCTTAAAGACTGCGGGAATGACGGAATGGGGAAGATTGTTGCGGGAAAAAACGCACGGAGTGTTTTTCGCGAGCGCAAGCAAAGTTCGAAGGGCGCGTATCAGGATGATACGCGCAAAGACGGCGGAGGATGGCTACGTACTGACGGCGCGCGGCGCGTGCTCGTAGTACTCGGTGATCTCCTCGAACGCTGACAGCGACTCGGCGAGGTCTTCGCCGTCGACGAGTTCATAGGCGTCGATGCCGCAGCGTTCCATCAACGGCAAGTTGTCGCGGTGCGCGCCGAGGGCGCGGATTTCGCCGCGGAAATGGTGTTGTCGGCGCAGGCGCGCGGCTTGGGAATAGCCGCGCCCTTCGTTGAACGCGCCGAACTCGAGCGCGATCAACGCGATTCGATTGAGGTCGTCGGCGAGGTCTTCGACGCGGTCATCCGGCTGCAGCAACACGCCGACGCCGCGCGCCGATGCGTCGCCGCGCATCGCCAGCCAACGCGCAAGCGGCATGATGATGTGTTCATTGACGGCGTTATCGCCGCCGACAGCGTTTGCGTCATCGCCGCCGACAACATCGGCGCGATCGCCATCGTCGCGGTCAAGCCGCCACTGGTTGTTGATGATCGCGCGGTTCTTGATCAGTCGCATGGCGTTTGGGCGGGTAGATGCGTTGCTTGAACGGCTCGACGCCGAGGCGCAGCACACAGTCGAGGAATCGTTCGCCGTCGCGGCGCAGTTCGAGATAGACCTCGATCAGTCGCTCGATGGTCGCGGCGACTTGATCGCGCGGCACCGCGGGACCGAGCCGCGCGCCGAGTCGGGCATCGCCGTCCGCGTCGCCGCCGGCGTTGCCGCCAAGCGTGATTTGATACCACTCCTCGCCCTTCTTATCGACGCCGAGGACGCCGATGTGGCCGACGTGGTGATGGCCGCAGGCGTTCATGCAGCCGGACATCTTGAGTTTGATTTCGCCGATGCGATACAGCCGGTCGAGTTCGCTGATGCGCGCGTTGATTTGCCGCGCGATCGGGATCGTGCCGGCGTTGGCGAGCGAGCAGAAGTCGAGTCCCGGGCAGCAGATCATGTCGTTGAGCGTGCCGATGTTCGCGGTCGCCAGACCGAGGCGATGCAGCGCGCGCCAGACTTCGAACAAGTCGTCGCGGCGTACTTGCGCCAACACCAGATTCTGCTCGTGGCTGACGCGGATTTCATCGTCGCTATACGCGCGCGCGAGTCGCGCCAGTTGCTCCATCTGCGCCGCGCTTAAGTCCCCCGGCGCCGCGCCCGGCGCCTTCAGCGAGACATAGACGATGCGACGATTGGGATCGCGATGCGCGACCGTGTTGCGCGCGCGCCAGCGCAGGAATCTCGCCTCGCTGGTCTTTTTCCCGCTAGGCTGCGTTGCGCCGCCTCGTTCATTCGGTTGCGTATTTGCATACGCGCCCTCATTCGCTCGTTGCGCGCCCTTGCCCATCGGAAAAAATCCGGCGCGCTCGCTGGTCTTTTTCCCGCTATGCTGCGTTGCGCCGCCTCGCGCATTCGGTTGCGTATATTTATACGCGCCCTCATTCGCTCGTTGCGCGCCCTTGCCCCCCGGAAAAACCCCGGCGAGCTCGCTGGTCTTTCTCCCGCTATGCTGCGTTGTGTCAACGTGGAGGAGCGATT
>JBPCXC010000214.1:0-3305 GCA_051008875.1 bacterium | reverse complement strand
TACACCTCCGGCACCACCGGCCAGCCGAAGGGCGTGGTGCTGAGCCACGACAACCTGATCATCACCTCGCGCAACAGCGTCGAGCGCGACCGCCTGACCGCCGACGAGGAGACGCTGTCGTATCTGCCGATGGCGTGGGTCGGCGACAACATCTTCTCGTACGGGCAGGCGTATGTCGCCGGCTTCTGCATCAACTGCCCGGAGAGCGAGCACACGGTCGCGCTCGACTTGCGCGAGATCGGCCCGACCTATTACTTCGCGCCGCCGCGCATCTTCGAGAACATCCTGACCAACGTGATGATCCGCATGGAGGACGCCGGGCGAATCAAGCGCGCGATGTTCGACTACTTCCTAGCCGTCGCGCGCAAGGTCGGCGTGCGCATCTTGAACCGCGAGCCGGTCGGATGGCTCGATCGAATCAAGTACGCGCTCGGCGACGCGCTGCTGTACGCGCCGCTGAAGAACATCATGGGCTTCAGCCGCATCCGCGTCGCCTACACCGCCGGCGAGGCGATCGGCCCCGAGATCTTCGACTTCTTCCGCTCGCTCGGCATCAACGTCAAGCAGTTGTACGGGCAGACCGAAGGCGCGGTGTTCGTCACCATGCAGCCCGACGGCGAAGTCTATGCCGACAGCGTCGGCGTGCCGGCGCCGCAGGTCGAGATCCGAATCGCCGACGACGGCGAAGTCGTCTATCGCGGGCCCGGCGCGTTCATCGGCTATCACAAAAACGAACAAGCGACGCGCGAGACCAAGGACGCGCAAGGCTGGGTGCACACCGGCGACGCCGGCTACTTCGACCGGCGCGGCCATCTGCACATCATCGACCGCGCCAAGGACGTCGGCAAGTTGAACGACGGCACGCTGTTCGCGCCGAAGTTCCTCGAGAACAAACTCAAGTTCTTCCCGCAGATCAAAGAGGCGGTGACCTTCGGCGACGGCCGCGACTACGTCGCCGCGTTCATCAACATCGACTTGGACGCGGTCGGCAACTGGGCCGAGCGCAACAACATCGCGTATGCCAGTTATCAGGAGTTGGCGGCGCATCCGCGCACGTATGAGATGATGGCGCGCAACATCGATGCGGTCAACCGCGACCTCGCCGCCGACGAACAGTTGCGCGGCGCGCAGATCCGAAGATTCCTGATCCTGCACAAGGAACTCGACCCCGACGACGGCGAGATCACGCGCACACGCAAGGTGCGCCGCTCGACCATCCTCGACAAATACGCGGCGCTGGTGGACGCGCTGTATTCCACGCGCACGCATTGCCACATCGACACGCAAGTCACCTTCGAGGACGGCCGCACCGGCTCGATCGAAGCCGACTTGGAGATCCGCGACGCGCCCGAATGCGCGCCGCTGGCGAAGAGCGCATGAACGTCGCCGTCGCCTCGACCGCCGACGCCGCCGCGAACCACGCGGCGAACGAAATCGCGAACGAAGCCGCCAACGACGCGCTGCTGTCGGTGCGCAACATCTCGCTGTCGTTCGGCGGCGTCACCGCGCTGGCCGACATCAGTTGCGACATCCGCAAGGGCGAGATCCGCGCCATCATCGGACCGAACGGCGCCGGCAAGTCGTCGATGCTGAACGTGATCAGCGGCTTCTATCATCCGCAGCAAGGCGAGGTGTGGTTCCAGGGCGAGAAGCGCGGCGCGCTCAAGCCGTTCCAGATCGCGCGCCAAGGAATCGCGCGCACCTTCCAGAACATCGCGCTGTTCAAGGGCATGTCCACGCTCGACAACATCATGACCGGCCGCATCACGCGCATGCGCACCAACTTGCTGCAGCAAGCGCTGTGGATCGGCGCCGCCGAGCGCGAAGAAATCGAGCACCGCGAAAAAGTCGAGCGCATCATCGACTTCCTCGAGATTCAATCCATCCGCAAGACGCCGGTCGGACGATTGCCATACGGTTTGCAAAAACGCGTCGAACTCGGTCGCGCGTTGGCGGCGGAGTCGAAACTATTATTGCTCGACGAACCGATGGCGGGCATGAACCTCGAGGAGAAGGAGGACATGTGCCGCTTCATCCTCGATGTGCACGACCAGTTCGACGCCACCATCGCGCTGATCGAACACGACATGGGCGTGGTCATGGACTTAGCCGACCGCGTCATGGTGCTGGACTACGGCCGCAAGATCGGCGACGGCGTGCCCGACCAAGTGCGCAACGACCAAACCGTGATCGACGCCTATCTCGGCGTGGTGCACGAAGCGTAGCGCGCGATGAGTCCCGACATCCTCAACGCCGCCGAAGTCGTGGTCAACGGCTTGATGACCGGCATCATGTACTCGCTGGTCGCGCTCGGCTTCGTGCTGATCTTCAAGGCGTCCGGCATCTTCAACTACGCGCAAGGCGTGATGGCGTTGTTCGCCGCGCTCACGCTGGTCGGATTCCAGACCGGTCAAGTGCCGTTCGCGCATCTGATCAACGCAGTGCTCGGCACCGACTACCATCGCTGGTCGGACGGCATGAACAGCGTGCTGGCGATCGCGCTCACCGTGCTGATAATGATCGCCTTCGCGTACTTGGTCGAACGATGGGTGCTGCGGCGGCTGGTCAATCAAGCGCCGATCATTTTGTTCATGGCGACCATCGGGCTGGCGTTCTTCATGGAGGGACTCGGCGACTTGATGTGGGGTGCCGACATCAAGGTGCTCGACATCGGCCTGCCGTCGGGCGGCTCGTTCTGGTGGGAGGACGTGACCCGCGCGTGGGCGCCGGCGGGCGCGGAATACTACGGCATGTACATCGACGTGCTCGACGTCTGGGCGACCGGCATCGCGGTCGCGCTGGTGGTCGTGCTGACGCTGTTCTCGCAATACACCAAGACCGGCCGCGCGCTGCGCGCGGTCGCCGACGATCATCAAGCCGCGCTCACCGTCGGCATCTCGCTGCGCACCATCTGGGTCATCGTGTGGTCGATCGCCGGCATGGTCGCGCTGGTCGCCGGCATCATGTGGGGCTCCAAGTCCGGCGTGCAGTTTTCATTATCGCTGATTGCACTGAAAGCATTGCCGGTATTGATACTGGGCGGTTTCACCTCGGTGCCAGGCGCAATCATCGGCGGCATGATAATCGGCGTCGGCGAAAAAGTCGCCGAAGTTTACCTCGGCCCGCTGGTCGGCGGCGCCATTGAAAACTGGTTCGCCTACATGCTGGCACTGGCATTTTTGCTGTTTCGCCCACAGGGATTGTTCGGCGAAAAAATAATCGAGCGGGTATGACGAATGCTGTATAGAGAAACCGGACAGTTCAAGGCCAATTACAAAGACGACCAGGCGTTGTTTCCGATCGAT
>JBPCXC010000213.1:0-3099 GCA_051008875.1 bacterium | reverse complement strand
GAGTTCCTGCGCGTGCTGCTGCGCGCGTTGCGCCAGCGAAACGGCGGGCGCGGCGCGACCTTGCTGATTTACGACGAAGAGCGCGGCGCCGAGGCGGTGCGCAAGGCGGCGCCGCGGTTCGACGATTCCATCCTGCCGCTGGCGGTCGAGGAGATCGGCTCGGTCGGGCTCGATCTGATCGCCGCGGCGCTGGCGTATGGCGCCAATCGCGTGCGCTTGTTCGTCCCCAAGTCCACGCCGGCGCAGAGCGTGGCGACGCTCGAATTCAACGTTGCGATCGTCGCCGCGGTGCTCGCGCACATCGGTCGCGACGACTTTTGCGCCGAAATCATCCGCGACCCAAGCGGCTTGGCGGCAACCGAATCCGCGCCGCCGCGCATCGAGCAGGCCGCCACCTTCGCCGCGCTTGGCGACAAGCGCGCCACCATCCGCGCCGCATTCTTGTTCCTGCATTCGCTGTCCGCACCCGCCGCGCCGACGACTTGCCCGCTGCCCGACGGCGCGCCGTTCGGCGATCTGCGCTTGGACAGCGATGCCTGCACCTTGTGCATGGCGTGCGTGTCGGTGTGCCCGGCGAGCGCGCTGCAAGCCGGCGGTGACGCGCCGGCGCTGCGCTTGATCGAGGGCAACTGCGTGCAGTGCGGCATCTGCGCGTCGGCCTGCCCGGAAAGCGCGCTGACGCTGCAGCCTCGGCTGCATTTCAATGCCGATGCGCTGCGTTCGGCGCGCACTTTAAAAGAGGAGGCGGCGTTCCATTGCATTCGCTGCAACAAGCCGTTCGCCACCGAATCGATCATCGCGCGCATGACCGAAAAACTGAAGACGCATTGGATGTTCGCGCGCCCGGACGCGCTGCGGCGGCTGCGCATGTGCGAGGACTGCCGGGTGACCGACTTGTTCGAGAAGGAGGGCGGCGGCGTTGGCTGAATGCGAGTTTGGCGTTTACTTATTGATATATAGCGATATTATGGTTTTCGCAAGAGTTTTTGATTTAAGCGGCGACTGTGCTACGCTCATTCGTCAAGTTCAACGGGGGAGCGGCGGTGTTGTCTGGCACGAATGAACACGACTCGAGCGACGCAAGTCGCTACGACGATGCAAGTTCGGAAGATCGTTTGCGCGCCGAAGTGTATTCCACCCTCGCTGGCTTGTTCAGCGCGCCGCCATCGCCGGCGACGCTCGATTACCTCCAGCATTCATCCTTCGCCAGCGGCGACGGCGCGCCCGCCGACAGCATGGCGGCGGCGTGGCGGCGCGTTCGCGAGTCCGCCGCCGAGACCACGCCGAATGCGTTGGACGACGAATACCACGCGCTGTTCATCGGGCTCGGTCGCGGCGAGGTGGTGCCATATGGCTCATGGCATCTGACCGGATTCTTGATGGAGAAGCCGCTGAGCGACTTGCGCGATGACCTGAGCGCTTTCGGCATCGAACGCGATTCGCGGCAAAAGGATCCGGAAGATCACATCGCGGCGCTGTGCGAGGCGATGGCGTTGATCATCGTTGACGGCGACATCGCCGAAAGCGGTCAGCGCCGGTTCTTCGCGCGCCACATCGACTCGTGGGCGGATCGGTTTTTCGCGCAGTTGCAGTCGGCGGGATCGGCGCGATTCTATCGCGCGGTCGGCGTCTTCGGCGCGCGTTTCCTCGCGCTGGAGCGTGATTTCCTGTCGGCGGAGTCGTCGTCCTCGTCTTTGTCCAGCCGGTCGCCCGACCCGATTTCGCCGACCGGAAGCGATGCGCTTGCATCGACTCGCTCGATGCATTAGAACCGAGGCATCAGCGCGATTCCATCCAATCAAGATTCTACGCGGAGAAACACCATGAATGACAAAGCAGCAATCGATTCGCGTTCGCCCGGCGATGCGCTGGTCAATGATGAGTCAACCTCGGCGTCGCGCGCTCGGTATGATCGTCGCGCTTTCCTGAAAGGCTGCGCGGTCGCGGGAGTCGCCGCCGCCGGAGCGTCGTCGTCCGAGTGGGCGCAGGCGGATGAAGGTGAGCCGATCGCAACGGTCGCGCGTCGCGGCTATCACGAGACTCGACATATCCGCCGATATTACCAAGCGGCGCGATTCTAATCCGCTATTTCGCAACACCGCCACGACAGCATAACCGAACCCACCACCGAAGATTGGCCAACGATTTTCAGGAGATGCGAAAATGAAACTCACGCGCAAGCAGTCCGCCGAACCAAGTTCGCAAGACACCGAACGCATCGAGCGCACCGGGCGCGCCATCAGCCGGCGCTCTTGTTTGCAGCGCTCCGGCGTGGCGACCGGCGCGGGCGCGATGATGCTCAAGTCTGGGCGGGTGAAGAAGGCGCGCGCCGCCAGCGCCGCCGCCAGCGGCGAGGTCGTCATCAAGAAGAGCGTCTGCACGCACTGCTCGGTCGGCTGCGGCGTGGTCGCCGAAGTGCAAAACGGCGTGTGGACCGGACAAGAGCCGGACTTTGATTCGCCGTTCAATCTCGGCGGCCACTGCGCCAAGGGCGCGTCGGTGCGCGAGCACGGCCACGGCGAGCGACGCTTGAAATACCCGATGAAACTGGTCGGCGGAAAATGGAAACGCATGTCGTGGGATGACGCCATCAATGAAGTCGGCGACGGCATGATGAAAATCCGCGCCGAGTCGGGACCCGACTCGGTCTATTGGATGGGCTCGGCGAAGCACAGCAACGAGCAGGCGTACCTGTTCCGCAAGTTCGCCGCGATGTGGGGCACCAACAACGTCGATCACCAAGCGCGCATCTGCCATTCGACCACGGTCGCTGGCGTCGCCAACACTTGGGGCTATGGCGCGATGACCAACTCGTACAACGACATGCACAACAGCAAGTGCATGTTGTTCATCGGCTCCAATCCGGCCGAGGCGCATCCGGTCTCGTTGCAGCACATTTTCCGCGGCAAGGAGAACGGCGCCAAGATGATCGTGATCGATCCGAGATACACCCGCACCGCCGCGCATGCCGATCATTTCGTGCGCCTGCGCCCGGGCACCGACGTGGCGATGATCTGGGGCATGCTGTGGCACATTTTCGAGAACGGCTGGGAGGATCGCGAATATATCCGCCAGCGCGTGTATGGCATGGACGAGATC
>JBPCXC010000212.1:0-3206 GCA_051008875.1 bacterium | reverse complement strand
CCGCATCCCTGCGGGAATGACGGCGGCGGGCGTGCGCTGAACCATGACTCATTAAGATAACGATGCCACTGATCGCCCATTCCGAGTTGCCGAGTTTCGAGCGGTTGCGCCAAGAGGGTCAGGAGGTGCTGACGCCGCGGCGCGCCAGCGCGCAGGACATCCGCGAGTTGCACATCGGCTTCCTCAACATACTGCCGGACGCCACGCTGCAGGCGAACGAGCGACAGTTCCTGCGTCTCATCGGCTCGTGCAATCGCATCGCGCAGTTCTATGTGCATCCGTTCACCTTCGCGCAGATCCCGCGCGAAGCCGCCGCCGCCGAGCACGTCGCCAAGTACTACCGCGACTTCGCCGAGTTGAAGCGCGAGGGACTCGACGCGCTGATTCTTTCCGGCGCCAATCCGGCGCTCGCCGACATCACCGCCGAGCCGTTCTGGCAACCGCTCGAAGAGGTGGTGCGCTGGGCCGCCGACAACGTCTGCTCGGTGATGTGCTCGTGCCTTGCGACCCACGCCATCGTGCAGTTGCTGTGGGACTTCGAGCGCTATCCGCTGCCGCGCAAGCGCTGGGGAGTGTATTCAAACCGCATCACCGCGCAGCGCCATCCGCTGATCGCCAACATCAACACCCGCTTCGACGCGCCGCATTCGCATGTGTACGAAGTCAACGCCGAGCAGTTCCGCGACGCCGGGCTGATGGTGCTGGCGACCAGCGAGCAAGCCGACTTGCATCTCGGCGTCAGCCCCGACGGCCTGCGCTTCGTGTTCTTCCAGGGGCATCCCGAATACGATTCGATCAGCCTGCTGAAGGAATACCAGCGCGAAGTGCGCCGCTTCGTCGCCGGCACGCGCGACGACTATCCGCTGTTCCCGGAGAACTACCTGCGCGGCAAGGCGCTGCGCGCGCTAAGCGAATACAAGCAGCAAGTCATTCGCGCCGGCGGCGACTACGACGACTTGCCGGCGTTCCCCGAAGCCGAGGCGATGAAGTGGATCGACAACACTTGGACCGACACCGGCAAGGCGATCGTCAACAACTGGCTCGGACTGGTCTATCAAGTCGCGCATCGCGATCGCAACAAGGTGTTCATGGACGGCATCGACCCGCGCGACCCGCTCGGACTCCTGGCGCAACAAGAGCAGGCGCAACGAGAGCAGGCGCAACGAGAGCGCGGCGCGGAGGAATAAAAAGAAGGGGCGCCGCCGACAACGGAGAGAAACGACGACGCCCCTTGACACGAATTCCGACGGACGGGTTAAGCCGCCGGCTTGTTGTTAGCGGAGGTGTTAGCGGCTGCTGTCAGCGATTGGCGTCAGCGGATGGTGAGGCCGCTGGCGCAAGGCACGTTGGCCGCGTCGCGCTCGCGAAATGCACATGGATGGCACGCGAACGCGATGCGGCGGAATAAAAAAAGGGACGCCGCCTAGGAAATCACGAAAAAAAACGACGCCCCCGAAATTCAATGTCGGCAGGCATGATTAAACCGCCGGCGGGAACAGCGACGCATACGAAACACCGCTGACGAGAAAACGTTATCCGCCGCTGCCCGCGATCGACTCGCCGCCGTCGACGGTCTGCGCCGGCTCGCTATGCGTCTGCATGTCCGCGCTCGGCGGGTTCTCCGCCATCTCCTCGGTCAGGGTCGAAATCCCGCCTTCGAGCGTGGCGTATTGCGCGAAGCCGAACAGGGTCTTCTCACCGATGCCCGGCACCATCAGCAGATCCTCCATAGTCGCGAAGCCGCCGGTCTCCTCGCGCAAGCGAATGATCTCGGCCGACTTGCCCGGGCCGACGCCAGGGAGGTATTGCAACGCTTGCGCGTCGGCGGTGTTGAGGTTGATCTGCGGCATCGCCGCATCGTCCTGCGCGTGCGTCGCGCCGGCCAATGCGACCAGCATCAGCATCGCCAGCGCGTAGTGCTTGAACCGAACGAGGCGCGGCGCGACCGCCGCGGATTCGATGCCGCGATGAGCGCGGCTGAAGCGATGGGTGGGAATGGTTGTATTCATAATCAAATCTCCTTGATTCCAGTTGGTTGTTGAACAGCGGGTTGTTGAACAAGCGATGCGGATGCACCGCCTGCGGAGCGCACCATAGCGCGGCGCGCGGCGCGATTTTGTGGGTTTTCGCACAAAAAGCCGACTTTTTTCGATTTTTTCTCGCCCTCCTGTTGCTCCATCAAGGCCGATGCGGGCGCGCCAGATACGCGCGCGAAGCCATCTCGCGCAAGCGGCTGGCGGTGCGCGCGAACGGCTGCGCCAGCCGTACGCCGCGGTACAACTGCGCCGGCGGGCGCGCCGCCGATGCGATCAAGTTGACGCCGCGGTCGTATAACTCGTCGATCAACTCGATCAACCGCCGCGCGGCGTCGTCCGACTCGGCGTCGAACGCGGGAATGTCGGCGAGGATCACGGTGTGGAATCGTTTCGACAACTCGATGTAGTCGAGTTTGGATCGCCCATCGCCGCACAACGCGTCGAACTTGAACCACGCCGTGCCGCACCCGACCGCGACCGCCGCCACCTCGCGCCCGGCGAGTTCGAACACTCGCTCGCCCTCGTCCGCGACCGCGTCCGGACCGCGCTCCAGTCGCGCGAAGCCATCGCGCAACGCGCGCGCCGCGCGGCGGTCATGCGGCACGTGATAGAGCGCGTCCAGATCGAGCCGGTCCATTCGATGGTCATGGCCGCTGTCCACTTGGATCACGCGGGTGCGCGCGTTGAGCGATTCGATCGCCGGCAGGAATCGCTGGCGTTGCAGCCCGCCGGCATACAGATCGTCCGGGCGGGTGTTGGAGGTGGTCACCAGAATCACGCCGAGGTCGAACAGATGATGCAGCAACCCCGACAAAATCATCGCGTCGGCGATGTCGCTGACCGCGAACTCGTCGAGGCACAGCACGCGATGGCGCTGCGCCAGTTGCGCCGCGATAACGCTAAGCGGATCGGGGCGATCGCGGATGCGCTCCTTGGCGTCGTGCACCGACTGCATGAAGCGATGATAATGCGCGCGCTTCGCGGTCGCGTCGGGCAGCGAACGATGGAACAAGTCCATCAGCATCGTCTTGCCGGTGCCGACGCCGCCCCATAGATACACGCCGCGGTCGCGACTAGAACGATGCAAGATGGAACGATGCAACCAGCGCGCCAACGCGCCGCGGCGAGGATCGCGCCGCGCGCCGAGCTCGCGGCGCAACGCGCTGAGAT
>JBPCXC010000211.1:0-2505 GCA_051008875.1 bacterium | reverse complement strand
TGCGGTTGTCCGACGGCGCGCGCGACTGGCGTTTCGGCGGGCGGTACAGGTTGGGCAAGTTGCCGCTGGAGATGAGCGCGGAGGCCTACCGCAAGCAACGCGATGCCACCGCCGACGAGAACGGCGTCTGGTTCAAAGCCGGAATAAGTTGGTAATCGCCCGCGCGATTCCCGCCCGCATCAAAAGCAAGCAAGCCGTTGGCTTGCCCCGCTCGCGTTCGCGAGTGTGGATTGCTCGTATCGTCCCTGATACTCGCCCTGCGGGCTCGCTTGCGCTCGCGAAAAATCGCTCCGGGCGATTTTTTCCCGCTTACGGACTGCGGGAATGACGGCCTAGGGGAGTGCGGGAATCCAGCCTATCTTTTGCGGTGCGAGCGTAAGCGCGCCCCTTGCTTTGCGGCGGGCGCGTTATTGGCGGATGCCGAAGCCGCTGTTGAGCAGTCTTAGGCTGATCGCGAACAGCGCGGCGATGAATGCCAGCACGATCGCGTAGGACACGCCGAGGTCGATGTCGGTGATGCCGAGGAAGCCGTAGCGGAAGGCGTTGATCATGTACAGGATCGGGTTGATGTGCGACACGCCGTGCCAGAAGTCGGGCAGCAGTTTGATCGAATAGAACACGCCGCCGAGATAGGTCAGCGGGGTGAGGATGAAGGTCGGCACGATCGACACGTCGTCGAACTTCTCGGCGAACATGCCGTTGAGGAATCCGCCGAGCGAGAACAGCAGCGCGGTCAGCGCGACCATCGAGATCATCACCGCGTAGTTGTGCACCGACAAGTCGCTGAAGAACAGCGAGACCGCGGTGACCACGATGCCGACCAGCACCGCGCGCGCGACGCCGCCGCTGACATAGCCGAGCAGGATGACGCTGTTCGGCGTCGGCGAGACTTGGATCTCCTCGATCGAGCGCTGGAACTTGGCGCTGAAGAACGACGACGAGACGTTGGCGTAGGCGTTGGTGATGACCGACATCAGGATCAGCCCGGGGACGATGAAGTCGATGTAGCGATGCCCCTCCATCGCGCCGATGCGCGGGCCGATGAGGTTGCCGAAGATGACGAAGTACAGCGAGGTGGTCATCACCGGCGGCAGCAGCGTCTGCTGCCAGATGCGCATGAAGCGGGTCACCTCCTTGCGCACGATGGTGACATAGGCGATCCACGCCAGCCGCCCGTTCACGGCGATTTCCCCGACGCGCGTTCGCGTTCGTTGTCGGTGTCGCCGTCTTCGCGTCGTGCGCGTTCGTCGTGCACACCATCGCCTTCGCGTCGCGTGCGTTCGCCGTCGTCGTCGCTTGCGCGGTGCGCGCGCGCGTTGTCGGCGTCGTCGTTCGCGTCACCGTCGCCTTCGTCCGCGCGTTCGTCGTTCGCGTCGCCGTCACCGTCGCCCGCGCGTCGCACATCGCTGTACGGCGGCGGGCGTTGATGCACCAGTTCGAGGAACAACTGCTCGAGTCGGTTGGTCTTGTTGCGCATGCTGCGCACCGCGATGCCGTGGCGCGCGAGTTGCTCGAACAGGTCGCTGACGCCGCGGTCGCGCGGCACCTCCACTTCGATCTCGCTTGGCGCGCGCAGCCGCCAGTCGCCGCCGCGCGCGATGTCGTCCGGCAGTCGGCCGAGCGGCGCGTCGAGGTCGAGCACATAGGTCTCGCGCTGCAACGTCGCCAGCAGCGCGCGCGTGCTGGTGTTCTCGACCAGTCGGCCGTGATCGATGATCGCGATGTTGCGGCACAGCCGCTCGGCCTCCTCGAGATAATGCGTGGTCAGGATGATGGTGGTGCCCTCTTGGTTGATGCGCGCCAGGAAGTCCCACATCGAGCGGCGGATCTCGATGTCCACGCCGGCGGTCGGCTCGTCGAGGATCAGCAGCCGCGGGCGATGCATCAGCGCGCGCGCGATCATCAGCCGCCGCTTCATCCCGCCCGACAGCGTCTGCGACATCGCGTCGCGCTTCTCCCACAGCCCGAGTTGCGCAAGGTATTCCTCGGCGCGTCGCTGCGCTTGTCGCCAACCGATGCCGTAGTAGCCGGCTTGGTTGCAGACGATCTGCAGCGGCGTCTCGAAGATGCTGAAGTTGAACTCTTGCGGCACCACGCCGAGATAGGACTTGGCGCGCGCGAAGTCGCGGTCGATGTCGGCGTCGAAGATGCGCACTTCGCCGGCGGTCTTGTTGACCAGCGAGGAGATGACGCCGATCGCGGTGGACTTGCCGGCGCCGTTCTTGCCGAGCAACGCGAAGAAGTCGCCTTGCTCGACGCGCAAGTCGATGCCCTTGAGCGCGACCAGCCCGGTGCGATAAACCTTGCGCAAGTCGGAGATGGCGAGGGCGACGGTCATGCCAGCGTGCGCGTCATCGCGATGTGCTCGATGCCGGCCTCTTCGAAGCGCGCGCCGCGTGGCGCGAATCCGCGCGCGGCGTAGAACGACTGCGCGCCGAGTTGCGCGTGCAGCCACACCGCGCGATCGCCGCGCGCGCGCGCCGCGTCGAGCAAGCAGTCCAGCAC
>JBPCXC010000210.1:0-1853 GCA_051008875.1 bacterium | reverse complement strand
GTGATGGTGGTGGTGGTCTGGCTATGCAGCGGCGCGGCGAAGGCGGCGAGCGCGAGCGCGAACGCGGCGATGAACCGCGCCGCACGGGAGCGGCGAGCGTAATGCAATCGGGAACTTGGTTTGTCGTGCGTCATGTTCGGTCGGTCGTGCGTCATGTTCGGTTGGTCGGTTTGTCGTGCGTCGTATTCGGTTGGTCGTGCGTCATGTTTTACTCATCTTGATGATTCGATTCCAATGGGCTTTCTCGACCGGGAACACCGACAGCCGATTGCCGCGTTGCAGCAGTCGCATGCCGGCGAGCGACGGCTCGCGCTTGAGTTGCGCAAGCGTCAGCGGCTGCGCGAGTTTGGCGGTGAAGCGCACGTCCACCAGCATCCAGGTCGGAGCGTCCGGATCTGACTTCGGATCGTAATGCGAGTCGCGCGGGTCGAACGCGGTCGGGTCGGGATACGCTTCGCTGGCGATCTCCATCGTGCCGACGATCGCCGGGACTTTGCAACTGGAGTGATAGAACAGCGCGGCGTCGCCGACCGCCATCCGGTCGCGGATGAAGTTGCGCGCCTGATAGTTGCGGATGCCGTCCCACGGCTCGACGCCGACGCGCGCGAGGTCGTCGATCGAGAACTCGCTCGGCTCGCTTTTCATCAGCCAGTATTGCATCGTCGGTCGTCGGTTTCAGTTTGCGTCGTCGCCGGCGTCGGCGGCAGGCTCGCAATGATACACCCGTTGATCGGTGACCACCGCCGAGATCGGGATGTCCCAGTTGTCGGCGTCGATGCGCTCGAGGCGCTGCAGTTCATGCGCCAGCCCGACCAGCCGCGGACGGCGCGCCGGCGTCGCGCGCTTGAACGCGAAGGTGGTATCGTAGAACCCGCCGCCCATGCCGATGCGGTTGCCGCGGCGGTCGAAGCCGACCAGCGGCAGCAGCACCAAGTCGAGGTCGCGCGCGTCGATCAGCGCGTCGGGCGCGACCGCCGGCTCGGCGATGCCGAAGCGGTTGGGGCGCATCGCCGCGGTGTCCATGGAGTGCGCGGTGATCTCGGCGAAGCGCAACGCGCTCGGCGCGCTGCTCGCATCCACTTCGGCGATCACCGGCGCATAGCATTTTTGGCCGCGCGCTAGGCACCAATCCATCGCTTGGCGCGGATCGATCTCGCCGTCGTTGGCGAGATACAGCGCGATCGCGCGGCTTTCGCGGAAGAACGCTTGGCGCTTGAGTTGCTCGGCGAGGTCGTGCGCGGCTTGGCGCTGGCGTTGCGGCGCGAGTTCGTTGCGCTGTCGCCGCAGCGACTCGCGCAGCGCGGACTTCGCATCAACTTGGCGCATGCTCACAACGCTCGCGCGGTCGAACCATCAATCGCAACTGGAAGAGAAAACAAAAGAGCGTTGCCCGCCGATGCCGTGCGCCCGCGCTACCTTGAACCGGGACGATTCAAGTGGGCGCCAACAGCCGCTTCGGGATTTCCGGCGGCCACGCCAGAAACAGCAAGACCTCGGAAATGCTCGCCCGCGGTTGATTCGACTCCCGAGATGGTGAATTAGGTTCGAAGGGTTTCAGCGAGCGTCACGCACACCGCAGGCAACGCCGCAGTCGAGTGTAGCACAGCGCGACGCTTATAAATCGGAATCGGAATCCGATTCCGAATCGGTTTGGGGATCGTCGGCGCGCAGGTCGGCGAGGGCGTCGTCGATGCGTTGATTGAGGCGCGCGAGCCGCGCCACCGCCGCCTTCTCGTCCGCCGCGCGCTGGCGCAACGCGAGCAGTTCGTGGCTGATGTTCAGCCCGGCCATAATCGCGCAGCGATCGATCCCGGGCACGCGGCCGTTCTGCTCGACCGCACGCATCTGCCGGT
>JBPCXC010000209.1:0-1294 GCA_051008875.1 bacterium | reverse complement strand
ACGCGCGCGCGTTCAACGATGCGCTGACGCCGTCGCCGGTGTCGTGCGCCAAACTCGCGCCGATCTCGGCGCCGACGCCGGCGCGGATGTCGCCGCCGTCGTATCTCGCGCCGAACTCGAGCGCGCGCCGCGTGCCGCCGGCGGCTGCCTCGTCGCCCCATTCCACGCCGACGCGCACGCGCCGCGAGTCCACCTCCAAGTCGGCGGCGGTCGCGCCGCTCGCGGTCGCGCCGCCGTAGTCCACCTCCATGTTCGCGACCTGCGCGCCGAACTTCAGCCGCATCGCGCTCGCGCCGAGCGCGAAGTCGCCGCTGGCTCCGCCGACCGCCGCGCTTCGCAGCACGACGTCGCCCGACATCGCCGTGCCGTCGACCGGGCGGATCTCCAAGTTGCCGACGCCGTGGCCGACGCTCGCCCACGCGTCCAGGTCGCCGGCGCGCCAGGCGAGGTACGGGTGGATGCTGGTCGCGCGCAGCTCGATCACGCCTTCGACCGGGGCGCCGTTCATGTCGTTCATGTCGACGCTCTCGTAATCCCATTCGCCCTCGCTGCGCGACACCGCCGCGCCGGCGAGCATGCCGTTGGACAGGCGCGCGTCGACGCCGAACTGGACGCTGTACAGCTCGCCGTCCCAGTCGAGCGTCCCGTCCTCGTCCTCGCCGCCGAGGCTTTGATGCGCGCCGCCGATCCAAACGCCCGCGCCGCCGCTTGCGCCGCCGTCGCCGGACAGCGCCATGGAATAGGTCTTGCCGTCCAAAAGCCGTTTGACGCCGTCGCCGACGACGCTTTCCAACTCCGCGCCGTCCGCCATCGCGCTTGCGGCTTGCGTCGCGAACGATGTCGTCATGGATGCGGCGTCGAAGTCGATGCCGCCGCCGGCGTTGGCCGCGCCGACGCGATTGGCGATCGAGCCGGCGACGTTGCCCGCGATCGCCGCGGCGACCGCCGGCGCGACCTCCGCGGCGGCCATCCCGCCGATCCCGGTGCCGCGGCATTCGGGCTGCGGCGCGTCGCCGTCGTCGTCGCAGATGGTCGCGGCGGCGGAGGACGGCGAGCCGAGTTGATACGCCTCGGCGTTGGCGGCGATGGTCGCGGTCGCTTCGTTTGCGCCGGTTGCGGCGGGTTCGCTCGCTTCGTCATCGTCGATGGCGAAACTCGCCGTCGCGGTTGTCATCGTCGCTGGGATGGTGATGGTGTCCGTGCGCTCGCCGCTGGCGACGAAAGCGTCCGCGCCGGTCAGCGTCACCGTCGCCGTCAGCCCGCCGACTGGCGCGGGCGTGTCGCTGGTCACGGT
>JBPCXC010000208.1:0-9067 GCA_051008875.1 bacterium | reverse complement strand
CGCGCCGCGCGCGGTCGTCGTGCATGCGTTGTCGCTGCACGACTGGCGCGACGATCAAATTGAATTGACCTTGCGCTGCTCGCGCGGCTTCTATGTGCGCGCGCTGGCGAGCGACCTCGGCGACGCGCTCGGCTGCGGCGCGCATGTGCGCGAACTGCGCCGCACCGCGGTCGGCGCGTTCTCGCTGGCCGACGCGTGCACGCTGGCGCAACTCGAGGCGATCGAGTCGCCGCAACTGCGCCAACGCCTGCTGCGACCGACCGACCAAGGACTCGCGCACCTGCCGTCGGTGCATCTGCCGCCCGCCATCGCCGCGCGTTTGCGTCACGGGCAAGCGGTGGCAGCGGCGTTCGCGGACGGGCAAGATAAACACGAAGGGCAGGGCGAGGACTTGGTGCGCGTGTATGCGGACGACGCGTTCATAGGCTTGGCGCAATGCGGCGCGGACGGGATGATCACGCCGAAGCGTTTGTTCCAACCGGCGAAAGCGGCGAATCAAACTGCAACGCCGAGCGATGACGTCGCGCGCGCGACCGAATGAGGGAATGGCTCCCCGGGACAGACTCGAACTGCCGACAAGGTGGTTAACAGCCACCTGCTCTACCAACTGAGCTACCGGGGAACGCGAGCGCATACTAATCGCCGCGGCGTCGGCGGTCAAGCGGCGACGGCGAGTCGTCCGCGCGCACCGAGCGTCGCGGCGTGACGCGAACGCCGAGCGACCGAGCGAGATCGCCGATTGACCACCGCCGCGCGTCGCGCAGTCGGCTACAATCACCGCCGTGGAAACCGCCGCCAAAACTCGCGCCGAAGCCGTCGCCGTCGCGTCGGCCGAATCACCGTCCGCCGAATATCGCCTCGAGAGCGCGTTCAGTCCCGCCGGCGATCAGCCCGCGGCGATCGACGCGTTGCTCGACGGGCTCGCCAACGGCGAGGCGTTTCAGACCTTGCTCGGCGTGACCGGGTCGGGCAAGACCTTCACCATGGCGAACTTGATTCAGGCGACCGGCCGGCCGGCGTTGATCCTGGCGCATAACAAAACGCTCGCGGCGCAGTTGTATTCGGAGATGCGCGACTTCTTTCCCGACAACGCGGTCGAGTATTTCGTTTCGTATTACGACTACTACCAACCCGAGGCGTATGTGCCGAGTTCCGACACCTACATCGAGAAGGACGCGTCGGTCAACGATCACATCGATCAGATGCGATTGTCGGCGACCAAGGCGTTGCTCGAGCGGCGCGATGTCATCATCGTCGCCACGGTGTCGGCGATCTTCGGGCTCGGCGATCCGCAGGCGTATCACGGCATGATCCTGCATCTGAAGCAGGGCGGGCGCACCGACCAGCGCGCGATTCTGCAGCGCCTCGCCGAGATGCAATACACCCGCAACGATCTCGAACTGCGTCGCGGCACGTTCCGCGTGCGCGGCGATGTGATCGACATCTATCCGGCCGAGTCCGAGCGTCTTGCGGTGCGCATCGAGTTGTTCGGCGACGAGGTCGAGCGGCTGGCGAAGTTCGACCCGCTGACCGGCGCCGCGGAGTCGCGCCTGACTCGGGTCACGGTGTATCCGAAGAGTCATTATGTGACTCCGCCCGACACCATCCGCAACATCCTCGGCGACATCCGCGAAGAGTTGCGCGCGCGGCTGGCGCAGTTGAACGCCGAGAACAAACTGGTCGAGGCGCAGCGGCTCGAGCAGCGCGTCAACTACGACTTGGAGATGATGGGCGAACTCGGCTATTGCAACGGCATCGAAAACTATTCGAGATATCTCTCCGGACGCGCGAGCGGAATGCCGCCGCCGACGTTGATGGACTATCTGCCGCGCGAATCGATTCTGTTCGTGGATGAAAGCCACGCCACCATCCCGCAGGTCGGCGCGATGTATCGCGGCGATCGCTCGCGCAAGGAGAACTTGGTGGAGTATGGTTTCCGCTTGCCGTCGGCGTTGGACAATCGTCCGTTGCGATTCGACGAGTTCGAGGACTTGCTGCCGCAGACCATCTTCGTCTCGGCGACGCCCGGCGCATACGAAGCCGAGCGCGCGCCCGATGCGATCGAGCAGGTGGTGCGACCGACCGGGCTGCTCGACCCGGAGTTGGAAGTGCGACCGGTCGAGTCGCAGGTGGATGATCTGCTGTCCGAAGTTAACTTGCGCGCGCGACGCAACGAACGCGTGCTGGTCACCACGCTGACCAAGCGCATGGCCGAGGACTTGACCGAGTATCTGCGCGAGCACGAGGTGCGCGTGCGCTATCTGCATTCCGACATCGACACGGTCGAGCGCGTCGAGATCATCCGCGACTTGCGCCGGGGCGCGTTCGATGTGTTGGTCGGCATCAACTTGCTGCGCGAAGGGCTGGACATTCCCGAGGTCTCGCTGGTGGCGATCCTCGACGCCGACAAGGAAGGATTTTTACGCTCGGCGCGCTCGCTGATTCAAACCATCGGCCGCGCCGCGCGTCACGTCGACGGCCGCGTGATTTTATACGCCGACACCATCACCAAGTCGATCGAACAAGCGTTGCGCGAGACCAAGCGGCGACGCGACAAGCAGCGCGCGCACAATAAACGCCACGGCATCGTGCCGAGGAGCATCGTCAAGCCGGTCAAGGACCTCATCGAAGGCGTGACCGCGAACGACACCGCATGGGCCGAGTTGCCCGACGACTTCGCCGCCGACGCAACGCTCGCCGACGAGTCCGAGCAATACCTGCGCGCCACGCCGAAGCAACTCGGCAAGTTGCTGAAGCAGTTGGAGAAGGAGATGTACGCCCACGCCAAGAACCTAGAGTTCGAAGCCGCCGCCGCCGCCCGCGACCGCATCAAACGAATTCGCGACGGAAGTTTTTTATCCGAAGGCGAGTGAGCGGCGAATGACGGCGCCGACACACTCCCGCCGTCATTCCGGCTTGGACGCCGGAATCCAGTCGCCACGGATGGCAATGTTCGAACTGGCGGGGCGGTGTGAACAAACCGCGCGATTTCCGCTTGCATCAAAAGCCAGCAAGCCTTCGGCTTGCCTCACTCGCTTTCGCGAGTGTGGATTCCCGCTTACAGACTGCGGGAATGACGGCGGGGGAGATGGTAGCGGGAAAAAACGCTTGGAGCGTTTTTTCGCGAGCGTTAGCTAAGCCCGCAAGGGCGAGTATCAAGACGATACGAGCAATCTAGTTGTCCACGGATGGCGATCTTCAGTCTAGCGTAGCGGTGTGAACAAACCGCATGCGCTACACCAACTCAACCCCCTCGTTGCGCAACATATCAATCAGCCGAATCACCGGCAGACCAAGCAACGCATTCGGATCATGCCCGCGCAGTCGCCGCAGCAACGCGATGCCGAGTCCCTCCGCCTTGATGCTGCCGCAGCAATCATACGGCTGCTCGGCGGCGAGATAGCGTTCGATCAACGCATCCGGCAACTCGCGCAACGCGACTTCATACGGCTCCACCGCGGTCTGGCATTCATCGCGCGCGGCGTTATACAACGCGACGCCGGCGTGCAGCGTGATCGTCGCCGCCGACATCGCGCGCAACTGCCGCGCCGCTTCGTCATGTCCGCCCGGCTTGCCGATGATCCGCCCGCGATGCTCGGCGACTTGGTCCGAGCCGATGATCAAGGCGCGCGGATAATGCGCCGCCACCGCCTTCGCCTTCGCCACCGACAACCGCACCACCAACGCCGCCGCGTCCTCGCCCGGCAACGCCGCCTCGTCAATCTCCGGCGCATGGCAAGCAAACGCCAAGCCGATGCGCTCGAGCATCTGCCGACGATAGGGCGAGGAGGATGCGAGGATGATTTGGCGGGGCATTGGCGCGTTATGCGACGGTTGATTTTCCTGTGACAGAAGCAGGGCTGTATATTGCTGGTATAAGTCCGACAAAAAAGTCAGTATATCCTAAAGTTGCAAAAGAGCTTGACCAATGCCATCGCTGACTCTATAGTTTGCGCTGTCAAGAATGCCATGATGCATGGGCCGTAAATACGGTGCTATCAATTTTGTGCATAGCCGAATAGATATAAATGGCATGGGGCCGTTCTGATTGATGTTCAATTGCAGATAAGTTGGCCCTACCATATGATACCGTCGAAACATATTAATCAATATATTACCGATCTGCGGGGTGACGACTATGCGCAAGGGGGACTCTATGAAACAAAGGAACGAAGTGGTGAAATACTCGGAAGGAAAGAAACCGAGATGTGAAACTTTTCTCGTAGACAGCGAGGTCGATTCGGAGGCGCCATCATGAGCGTCATCTCGTCGGTTGCTCAAGCAAATTCGACTGGTACCGGACGGCGGGTTATGCGAAAGCAAGATAAAAAATTGATCGCCTTCGGCTGGTACGGGGGGAAATTCTCTCATTTGGATTTTCTCATGCCGTTGCTCCCCACTGATGTGGGGCATTTCTGCGACGTATTTGGTGGATCTGCCGCCGTGCTCATGAATGTGGGGCCGTATCCAGTCGAGACTTACAACGATATTGATTCTGAACTAGTTAACTTTTTTCGGACACTGCGTAACCAGCAAGAGAATCTTATTAAGGCTATTGGCCTTACCCCGTTTTCGCGGGAAGAGCTGGCCATTGCCTGCACATCAGAGTCCGGCCTGTCCAATTTAGAGCGAGCGCGACGATTCTATATTCGTGCACGCCAGACACGCACTGGATTGGCACAAACAAGCAGCAAAGGACGATGGGCGCATTGCGTTCTTACATCAAGAGCCGGAATGGCAGGAGCCGTTTCGCGTTGGCTCGGTTCTACCGAGGGATTGTCCGAAATCGCGCAACGATTTCTTCGAGTGCAGATTGAGAATGCGCCCGCCATAGAAGTCATCGCTCGGTATGACACCCCCGATACATTGTTCTACATTGACCCGCCGTATGTGCATTCTTCACGAGGAGACTCATCTGCTTACGGGTACGAAATGACCGACGATGATCATGCCAATCTGGCAGATGTGCTCAGCTCGGTTAGGGCGCGCGTTATGATTTCAGGATATCGAACCGCTTTGTATGACCGATTGTTCCGAGGATGGACGAGAATTGATGCACCGGAGCGCAATTGCCACTCCGTCAGGAAGCCCCGCCAAGAATCTGTTTGGCTCAACTTTCGATGAACGACACTGAAATCCGGCAGTGGCTCAATGCGGAATGGGCTGTTGCGCTCGACGATGGAGATTCATCTCCCGATCCGGACATTGATGCCTTGGTTAACTCCGATGTGGTTTCCATCCGATATGCATTAGTGACGCAACTGCTCGGCAAAATTGCCGATTCATCACGAAATCTGCTGGCGTTACAACTTGCAGCCGGTAAGGATGGCGCGTGGGATGCGCGGAGTTTTTCTACGAATATTGTAGTCCCATGGGTAATAGAAAATCATCAAGTGCTAGGCACCAGCATGGAACCGTATGCCAGCAAGCCGTTGCGCCGCGAACGTTTGGGGCAAAAAATGCCCAATGTTCGCGCAAAAGAAGAATGGCAAGAACTCGTTGCATTATTTGTGCGCTTGGAAAATTCACCTTCACGCGAATTGCATCATACATTTAGACGTGTTCTGCGCTCTTTAGTACGTCGTTTAAATGCACAACAATTCCGTTATCCTATTCCCCAACGCATCAGCATGGCGCAGTTAGAAGAAATCTTAGATTGTTTTCTGAGTATACGAAGCGGTGGGCTCAGGCTGCTGGTAATCGCCGTTGCATTGTTTACCATTTTGGGGAAGAGTTTCTCGCTCTTTTCGCGCATTCGGTCGCAAGGGGTAAATGAGGCCGATGCCGCATCGGGAATGCCCGGCGATATAATGTGCTATGATGATAATGACACTCTTCAGCTTGTTGTTGAGGTTAAGGACCAAAATTTGACATTGACGCATATCGAAGCATCCACTCTCAAAGCGAAGACATCTGGAGAGAAACTAGCTAATTTGCTATTCGCAGCGCCCGGTATTCATCAAAGAGATGCAAAAGACATTGCGGGTATACGTCAACGTGAATGGGCGTCTGGTCTGAATATCTACATTATTACTCTTCACCATCTAAGCCAATTTGTATTCGCGTTGCTTGATGAATGTTGGAAAGTGGAATTCCTGAAGGAAGTCGCTTATGAACTTGACCGACGAGGAGACGCGCAAGCACGAAGAGGATGGTATGATATTTTGCAGAACATGACATGACTAAACACCCATCAGGCTGTCTGGCTCGCATTCAAAGAAGTTGGCGGGCTTGGAGGGACTCGAACCCCCGACCACCTGGTTCGAAGCCAGGTACTCTATCCGGCTGAGCTACAAGCCCGCATGTTGCGATTGTGCCGTAAAAGGGCGCGGCAGTCGAGCATCGGCGGCTTGCTTTTCGCGTTCTAGTTTTCGCGCCCGAGTTTTTCGCGCAGGCGTTGGTTGATCGCTTGCGGGTTGGCTTTGCCGTCGGTGGCTTGCATCGCTTTGCCGACGAGGAAGCCGAGCACCTTGTGCTTGCCGTCGCGGTATTGTCGCGCTTGCTCGGGGTGGTCGGCGACGACGCGCGCGACGATGGCGTCGAGTTCGGCGCTGTCGGTGATTTGCTCGAGGCCCTTGGCGGCGATGATGTCGTCCACTTCGTCTTCGCCGCGCCACAGCGACTGGAACACTTCCTTGGCGATCTTGCCGGAGATGGTTTGGTCGGCGACGCGCGCCAGCAACGCGGCGAGTTGCGCGCTGGCGACCGGCGACTCTTTGATGCCGAGTCCGTGCTTGTTGAGCGCGCCGCCGAGTTCGCCGAGCATCCAGTTGGCGGCGGACTTCGGCTCGGCGCCGGCGGCGACGGCGGCCTCGAAGTAGTCGGCGACGGCGCGCTCGGCGGTCAGTTGCGCGGCGTCGGCGGCGGACAAATCGCAGTCGCGCTCGAGCCGTCGCCGGCGCGCGTCGGGCAACTCCGGCAACTCGGCGCGCGCCGCTTCGATGAACGCGTCATCCAAGATCATCGGCGGCAAGTCCGGGTCGGGGAAGTAGCGATAGTCATGCGCCTCCTCCTTGCTTCGCATCGGCCGCGTTTGATCGCGGTCGGGATCGTACAAGCGCGTCTGCTGGATGATTTCGCCGCCGTCCTCGAGCACTTCGATGTGCCGCGCGATTTCATATTCGATCGCCTTCTCGACGAAGCGGAACGAGTTGATGTTCTTCAACTCGGTGCGCGTGCCGAGTTCGCGTTGCCCGACCGGACGCACCGAGACATTCGCGTCGCAGCGGAACGAACCTTCTTGCATATTGCCGTCGGAGATGTCGAGATAGCGCACCAGCATATGCAGCGTGCGCAAATACGCCGCGGCTTCGGCGGCGGTGCGCAAGTCCGGCTCGGAGACGATCTCGAGCAGCGGCGTGCCGGCGCGGTTCAGGTCGATGCCGGTCATGCCGTGGAAGTCTTCGTGCAGCGACTTGCCGGCGTCCTCCTCGAGATGCGCGCGGGTGATGCCGATCGACTTGACCTCGTCACCGTCGTCGTCGTTTTTGCCGATGGCAATCTCGATTCGACCGGCGCCGACGATCGGCATTTCATACTGGCTGATTTGATAGCCCTTCGGCAAGTCGGGATAGAAATAATGCTTGCGCGCGAACACCGACTTAGCGTTAATCTGCGCGCCGATCGCAAGGCCGAACTTGACCGCCAAGCGCGCCGCCTCGCGGTTCATCACTGGCAGCGTGCCGGGCAGCGCGATGCTGAGATCGCATGCCTGCGTGTTCGGCGCCGCGCCGTAGTCGGTCGGCGCGCGCGAGAATATCTTGCTGCGCGTGCGCAATTGCACGTGCACTTCCAAGCCGATCACCGCCTCCCACGCCGTCGTCGATTTTGGCGGCGCGTTCATGGATGCGTCGGCGGTGCGCGCAAGTGCCAGTCGGTCTCCAACTGGTATTGATGCGCGACATTGAGCACGGTCGCCTCGTCGAGATATCTACCGATCAACTGCAGCCCGATCGGCAGTCCGGCGCGGTCGAAGCCGGCCGGGATCGACATCGCCGGCAGTCCGGCGAGGTTGGCGGCGTTGGTGAAGATGTCGTTCAAGTACATCGCCACCGGGTCGTCGCTCTTCGCGCCGAGTGCGAACGCGGTCGTCGGCGTGGTCGGGCCGGCGATCAAGTCGCAGCGTTCGAAGGCGCGCGCGAAGTCGTCGGCGATCAGCCGCCGCAACTTCTGCGCCTTGGCGTAATACGCGTCGTAGTAGCCGGACGACAGCACATACGCGCCGATCATCAGCCGCCGCTTGACTTCGTCGCCGAAGCCTTCGGCGCGGGTGCGCTCGTATAGGTCGGTCAAGTCGTCGTAGTGCGCGGCGCGATGGCCGTAGCGGATGCCGTCGAAGCGCGCCAGGTTGGACGACGCTTCCGCCGGCGCGAGGACGTAGTAGCACGGGATCGAAGCGTCGCTCGCCGGCAAGTCGACCGCGACCGTGTTCGCGCCGAGCGCGCGCAGTTGGGCGAGCGCGGCGTCGATCGCCGCGGCGACTTCGTCGGCGACGCCGTCGCGCTCGAAGTACTCGCGCGGCAAGCCGATGGTCTTGCCGGCGATCGAGTCGCCGAGCGCGGCGGCGTAGTCGGGCACCTCGCATTGCAGCGAAGTCGAGTCGCGCCGGTCGAAGCCGGACATCGCGCGCAGCACGATCGCCGCGTCCTCCGCGCTGCGCGCCAGCACGCCGCCTTGGTCGAGCGAGGAGGCGAACGCGACCATGCCGTAGCGCGACACGCGGCCGTAGCTCGGCTTGATGCCGCTGACGCCGCAGAACGCCGCCGGCTGGCGGATCGAGCCGCCGGTGTCGGTGCCGGTGGCGACGCAGGCGAGGCCGGCCGCGACCGCCGCCGCCGAGCCGCCGGAACTGCCGCCGGGCACGCGCGACGCGTCCCACGGATTGCGTGCCGCGCCGTAGTGACTGGTCTCGTTCGACGAGCCCATGGCGAACTCGTCCATGTTCAGCTTGCCCAGCAGGATCGCGCCGGCCTGCCAGAGCTGCGTGGTGACGGTGGATTCGTATTCCGGCCGGAACCCTTCGAGGATCCGCGAGGCGGCCTGACTCGGCACGCCCTGGGTGCAGAAC
>JBPCXC010000207.1:0-6758 GCA_051008875.1 bacterium | reverse complement strand
CTGCAGGATCGTCCGCGCGCGCGCGGTGAAGGCGTTGAGCGCGTCCGCGCCGGCGCGCGCGGCGGCTTGCTCTTCGGACTCGCCGCCGACGTCCGGCGACGAGACCAGGATGCCGCGTTCGACGCCGCTGCCGCCGGGGTCGGTGTCGCTGATGCGCGCCGACAAATCGCCGCCGCGCAAGCGCAGCACCGCGCGATGCTGCGTCGCCGGATGCACGCTGGCGATGACGTCGCCGCCGACTTCGATGTCTTGCAGCGCGGCGCACAGCGTCGCCGCCTCCGCGCTGATGCGTCCGGCACGACGGTCGAGGATGCGTGCGCCGCTTGTGTCGTCGTCGGTGTCGTCGCCGCGTGCTTCGACGCAAGCGAAGTTGGCGCGCAGCAGGATGTCGCCGTGGCGCATTTCAAGGTCGATGTCGGCGGCTTCGATCGGTCCGCGGCGCAAGTTGATCGCGGCGCGCGGCGCGAGCCCGAACAAGATGCCGGTGCCGGTGTGCGTGTCCACCGGCAAGCCCGGCCGAAGCGGGTCCATCATGCCGCATTGATGATCGCGCGCGAGGCGGTCGAGCGTCGGCGTCTTTGCCGCTTGCAGCGGAGTGCGATCGCGCAGTTGCGCGCACGGACGGTCGCCGAGGCCGTCGAGGATGAACACCAACGCTTTGCGCATCGCCGAACGACTCATCGATAACGCTTCTGCAGCGCCTTGACGCGCGCCTTGCTGTAGGTCGCGGCGACGGTCATGGTGATCGTCTTGATAATCTCGCGCACGCTGGTCTCGCTGTCGGCGTTGTTGAGGATTTGGATGTCGGCGCTGTCGCTCTCCGACAGCAGCGCCGACTGCAGTTGCCAGATCTCATCGATGCGCTTCAGATAGCGCGCCGCGCGGCGTTGCTGGGTCTCGACCCGGCGTCCTTTGATGCGGCTGATCAGCGCGCTTTTGTCGAGCACGCACAGCGTGAACGGCACGATCACCGCGTCGCTCTCGGCGATGTGGCGCAGCAGCGTCGGGCGAATGTGCACGCCCTCCAAGATCATCGAGATGCGCTCGCTCAACGCGCGCTGCAGCACCGCTTGGCAGGCGACTTCGACCAACTCGGTCTGGCGTTGGAATCCATACAGCAGGTTCTGCCCATCCTTGGCGTCGTACAGATCGACGTTGGCGAGCGCGCCGACGTTGAACGACGAAGTGTGCAGTTGCGGCGACACGCGCTGCGGAATCAACGTGCGCATGACCTCGCGCAGCATGTCGGTGGACTGCGTGCGCACGATGCCGAGGTCGTTGGCGAGTTCGGTCGCGACCGTGCTCTTGCCGGTGCACGGCACGCCGCCGATCAGCACCAGCAGCGGCTGATCGCGGTCGATGAAGTCGTTCCAGATCAAATAATGATCGGCGTGATCCTGATTCAACTCCTTCTTGATCGCGCGATAGGTCGCCGCGGTCAGCGCCTTGGTGGTGATCTGCGACTGCTTGTCGCGGATGAGTTTGTTGTGGATCATGCGCGCGATGGCGTTGCACTTGTTGCGCGGCAGCGAGCAACTGCCGAGGCGTTGCGCGTGCATGCCGCGCGAGAACGGCGCGGCGTGACCGTCGCTATAGACCACTTGCAGATTCTCGCGGTAGATGTCGGCGCGGTATCTTCGCAGCACCTTGCCGGGATGGTATTCGGCGAGCGCCTCGATGGTGCGCGCGCGCAAGTCCTCGGTGGTGATCGCCTCGACGTCGTCGAGATCGTCGCGGATGTCGGTGGCGAGTTGATAGGCGTCGACGAACTCCAGCCCGGCGTCCTGCAGCGAACGCGTCAGCATGCCGCGCAGGAACGGCACTTTGGAGTCCCGCTTGGAGTCGATTACCAGCAGTTTCGCCATCGTCGTGCGCTCCGCGTTGCGCGCGCGCGCGGCGGAGGGTTAAGGAAGTTCATCAGGGAATCGGATTTTGCGCCGCCGCGGTGCGGGTTTCAAGCGGACGATGACGTTTGCGCGTACGCCCGCCGCGCCTCTTCGGCGATCGCCTCGACGCCGCGTTCGAGTTGCGCCGGGTCGGCGGCGTAGGTCACGCGGATGCATTCGTCGCGATGCCGCCAGCGTTGCGCCAGTCCGGGGAAGAAGTGCTGGCCAGCGATGACCAGCACGCCGCGCCGCTTCAGGCGTTGATACAAAGTTTCGCTGCTGATCGGCAAGTCCGGGAACCACAGCCACAGGAAGATCGCGCCTTCGGATGAATGCACCTGCACCGGCAAGTCGTGCATGCGATTGTGAATCAACTCGATCGCCTGGCGCGATCTCGCGCGGTAATACGGCGCGATGGCGTCGGCGCACAGGTTCAGCAACTCGCCGCTTTGCAGCATGCGCGTCGCCAGCGACGGGCCGAAGCGTCCGGGCGCGAGGGTGAAGATCGCGTTGGCGCTGGTGATCTGCTCGATCACTTCGGGCGCGGCGACGATGATGCCGGTGCGCGCGCCGGGCAAGCCGAGTTTCGACAAACTCAAGCACGCGATCACGCGCTCGTCCCAGAACGGTCGCGCGCGATTGAACACGATGCCGGGGAACGGCAGGCCGTAGGCGCCGTCGATGATCAGCGGCACGCCGCCGTCGCTCGCGGCGCGATGGAGTTTGCGCACTTCGTCGTCGGTGACCACGTTGCCGGTCGGATTGGTCGGGCGGGAGATGCACACCGCGCCGATGCCGTGGTCGATCTTCAAGCGATCGAAATCAACCCGGTACTTAAATGTGCGCGCGTCGAGGCGTTCGATCACCGGTTGGTTGGCGGTGAACAGCGAGCGCCCGGCGTCGTCGCCGCCGATGCCGGCGCCGGCATAGCCGATGTATTCCGGCGTCATCGGCAGCAGGACGCGCTTGAACGAGCCGTCCGCTTGCGCGCCAGCGAACAGGTTGAACAGCACGCTGAAGCCCGACTGGCTGCCGTTGGTGATCGCGATGTGCTCCGGCCCGACCGACCAGCCGCAGTGCGCGCGCAGCAACTCGGCGAGCGCTTCGATGAACGCGCGGTTGCCTTGCGGCGCGTCGTAGTCGCCGATCATGCGCTCGAACTTCGCGCCGTCGGCGAGCAGTCGCTCCATCTCGGCGCGGAACGCGGCTTCGACTTCGGGGATCGCCGCCGGGTTGCCGCCGCCGAGCATCTGCACGCTTGACGAGGCTTGGTCGAGCGCTTGACCTAAGTCCTGCATCAGTCGCAGGATGCCGCTGTCGCGCTTGAGTTGGCCGGAGAACTTGGACTGGCTCATTGACTCAACTTGCCGTCATTCCGCCGGGAGCGATTCCCGCTCGCATCAAAAGCAAGCAGCCCTTCGGGCTGCATCACTCGCGTTCGCGAGTGTGGATTCCCGCTCAACAGACTGCGGGAATGACGGCGGGGGAGATTGTTGCGACAATGACGGCGGTGGGGGATTGTTGCGGGAAAAAAACGCCGGGAGCGTTTTTTCGCGAGCGTAAGCGAGCCCGCAGGGCGCGTATCAGGGACGATACGCGCAATGACGGCGGGGGTGTATGCGCCGTCATTCTGATTCGAATTCGCACCAGCCGCGCACAGCACTTAAGACTCGCCTTGCTGCGTGGCGAGGCTGCCGTCGTGGGACTGCGCGATCGGCTGCGTCAGCGAGAGGTAGTCGCTCAGGATGTTGCCGCTTTCGCGCAGCAACGCGTCCGGCGCCTGCGCCAGGCGATCGGCTTCGGCGGCTTTCGCCTCGTCCTCCTGCTCGCGTTCGAGCGCGTCGATCGAGACCAGCGCGTCGCGTCCGAGCGCGCGCCGCATGCGGTTCTCCAACCCCAGCCGCCGCGTGTCGCGCGCCGCGCGCTCGCGTTCGCGCGCGGCTTGGTTGAGCGTGATCGTGGTCTGCTCGCGCAACGCGGCGTTCATGCGATCGAGTTCGAGCCGATGCTGGAACTCGGGGTTGGCGCGGATGCGTTGCTGATGCAGGCCGCGCAGTTGATCGAACACCTCCGCGCCCGGCGCGCCGGGGAAGCGTTCGAACGCGGCCGACTTGATTTGCCGCCACGGGATCGCGTTGGCATACGCGCGCTCGCTGTACTCGGCCTCGGCCTCGGCGCTCGGCCAGATGATGTCGGGGACGACGCCGCGATGCTGCGTGCTGTCGCCATTGATGCGGAAGAACTGCGAAATGGTGATCTTCAACTGGCCGAGGTCGCTGTCGCTCTTGGCGTAGCGATTGAGATCGACCAAGTGCTGCACCGTGCCCTTGCCGAAGGTCGGCGCGCCGATGATCAGCCCGCGGCGGTAGTCCTGAATCGCGCCGGCGAAGATCTCCGACGCCGATGCGCTGTAGCCGTCCACCAGCACCGCCAGCGGTCCGCCATAGACGATCTCGCCGTCCGGGTCGCGGTTGATCTTGACCTTGCCGCCGGCGTCGCGCACCTGCACCACCGGGCCGTCCTCGATGAACAAGCCGGTCAGCGTCAGCGCCTCGACCAGCGCGCCGCCGCCGTTGCCGCGCAGGTCGATCACCAGCGCGTCGATGCCGTCGTCGCGGAACTCGTGCAGCAACTTGCGCACGTCGCGCGTGGTGCTGCGGTAGTCGGGAAGGTCGTTGTGCAAGCCGTTGAAGTCGGTGTAGAACGACGGCAGATCGATCACGCCGATGACGCGCTCGCGCGCGCCGGCCTCGACCTTGAGGATGCGCTTCTTCGCCGCCTGATCCTCCAGATCGATCTTGTCGCGGCGGATCGAGATGACCTTGCTGTCGCCGTCGGCGCCGTCGCTCGCCGGCAAAATTTCGAGGCGCACGATCGACGCCTTCGGCCCGCGGATGAGTTGCACCACGTCGTCCAGCGGCCAGCCGATGATGTCGACCATCGCCTCGTCGCCCTGGCCGACGCCGACGATGCGGTCTTCGGCCTTGAGTTCGCGCGCGATGTCGGCCGGACCGCCGGGGATGATGCGCCGCACCTTGACAAACTCGTCCTCGCTTTGCAGCACCGCGCCGATGCCTTCGAGCGACAAGCGCATGTTGATGCGGAAGTTCTCGCTGGCGCGCGGCGAGAAGTAGTTGGTGTGCGGCTCGATCGCGGTCAGGTAGGCGTTGACGAACATCTGGAAGATCTCGTCCGACTTGAACTGCCGCGTGCTGCGCGCCATGCGGGTGTAGCGTCGCTCGAGCGTGTCGCTGATCTCGTCCTCGTCCTTGTCCGCGCGGCGCAACGCGAGGATGTCGTTCTTGATGCGCTTGCGCCACAAGTCGTCGAGCGCGGCCATGTCGTCGGCCCACGGCGCGTCCTCGCGGTCGAAGCGGTAGTCCTCGTCGAGTTCGAAATCGAACGGCTGACGCAGTCGCGCGAGGGCGTATTCGACGCGCTGATCGACGCGGATGCGAAGAACATCGAAGATCACGAACGCCGGCTGCAGCGCGCCGTTGCGGATGAAGTCGTCGAACTGATGGCGCAGTTTCTCGAACTCGACGATGTCGGCACGCACGAACAGATTGCGCCCGGGATCCAACTTGTCCAAATAAGCGCGCAGCACCTCGTCCGAAAAGGCGTCGTCGAGCGCGACCTTGCGGTAATGCGACTTGTCGATCAGATAGTTGATCAACCGCAACGTGCGCGACTGCTTCGCCGTCGCCTGCGGCGCCTCGGCGGTCTCGAGTTCGGCGAGATCGGCGCCGACGATGACCGTCGGCGCAAGCAACAGCAGGGCGGTCAGCGCCGCGATCGCGCACGACGCACGGCGCGTCGGCGCGGACGGAATACAACGGCGGCGTTGCGAACGATTCATCGGCGATCGAGCGAGGCGACGCGAAAGCGTCGGCGTTGCATCATACACCAGTTCGCCAACACGAAACGCATCGGCAACGGCAGGCGCCACGCCCGCCGCAAAGCAAGAGGCTCGCTTCGCTCGCACCGCAAAAGATGGGCTGGATTCCCGCCATTAAGAGCGCGGGAAAAAACGCCGGGAGCGTTTTTTCGCGAGCGAAGCGAGCCCGCAGGGCGCGTATCAGGGACGATACGCGCAATGACGGCGGGAGATTCTATACGCGCAGCGCGCTCGCAAGGGCGCGCTCACTTGCCGTTGGCGCAGCGCCTTTACCGGCGCGCTCACTTCGCGCTTACGGGCGCGCTCGCTTCACCAAGTCAAACCCGCTTTCAACAACGCGCCGGTTTCATTCTCGGCATCGCGTTCGGTGCGATACGCCTCCACGCTCATCTCCAACGGCAGGGCGATCAACTTATATCGTCCGCCAAAGCGCCAGTCGCGCGCGCCGTCGGACAAGCGCAAGCCAGTGTATGACGTCAGCATGCCTTCGCCGAAGGCGAAGCCGTGGGCGATCTCGCTGTCCATTCTTGCGATTGGGTTGAATGACTTATCGGACTCATCCGACGCCGCCAACTCCGCCGCGCTTTCGGTCCATAGGCGATCCACGCCGCTTTGCGTCACGCCCCAACCCGGCTCCACGCGCCACGACAATCCCTGACCGTCCGCGCCCGGCGCGTAGCGCAGCGTCCCGCTCACGCCCCACTCGTCGTAGTCCCCGCCGTGCGCCAGCAACGCGCGGGCGTTCAGCGACGTGCTCATCCCGTCGCCGTTGTCGTGCGCCAAATGTCCGCCGAGTTCGATGCCGACGCCGGAGCGCGCGTCGCCGCCGTCGTATCGCGCGCCGAGTTCGAACGCGCGCCGCGTTCCGTTCGCCACGCCGCCGCCGAACTCCATGCCGACGCGCACGCGCCGCGAATCGACATCCAAGTCGGTCGTCGCGTCGTCGTAGTCGACTTCCATGTTCGCCACTTGCG
>JBPCXC010000206.1:0-8576 GCA_051008875.1 bacterium | reverse complement strand
GCGCATGGATCGGCGGCGCGCGCGCAAAAACCCGCCGCCAAGCCGTCCTTGCGATGTTCGGAGCCGGCGATGTAGCCGCCGTCGGTTTTGTAGATCAACTGCGCGCCGCCCATCGAAAGGAATCCGTCGTGCTGATCGAAGCGGTGGAGGCGATGCCCGCGCCGCGCCAACTCGTCGGCGACCGCCGTCGGCACGCCGGCCTCGAGCGCGACGCGATTGCCCTCGACCACCTGCCAGCGCGGCGCGTCCGACGCGCTTTGCGGGTTCTGCCCATAGTCGCACACGCGCACCACCATCTGCGTGTGCCCTTGCGCCTGCATCGGCCCGCCCATCACGCCGAAACTCATCAGCGCATCGTCGCCGCGGGTGACGAAGCCGGGCAGGATGGTGTGGAACGGCCGCTTGTTCGGCGCGAAGCAATTCGGGTGACCGCGAGTCAAGTTGAAACCGACGCCGCGGTTGTGCAGGTTGATGCCGGTGCCGGGGACGACGACGCCGCAGCCGAAGTCGTGGTAGTTGCTTTGGATGAACGACACCATCATGCCGCGCGCGTCGGCGGTGGTCAGATACACGGTGTCGCCGCGCGCCGGCGCGCCGCAGTCGGGGTCGCCGGCGGCGCGCATGTCGATCATCGCCGCGCGTTGCGCGATGTACTCCGGCGCGAGCAACTCCTGCGGCGGGAACTCGAGATGATCGGCGTCGGCGATGTAGCGATGCGCGTCCGCCAGACTGAGTTTCATCGCCTCGATCTGCAGGTGGAAGAAGTCGGGCGAGTCGATCTCGTATTGCGCGATGCCGTGTCGCTCGATGATGCCGAGCGCGATCAACGCCGCCAGCCCTTGCCCGTTCGGCGGCATCTCGTGCAGCGTGATCTCGCCGCAATGACGCGAGTCATAAGTGTGCGACAACAACTCGCTCCAGTCGCAGCGATGCGCGTCCAAGTCGTCGCGCGACAACTTCGCGCCGGCGGCGGACGCGGCGTCGGCGATTCGCTCGGCGATGTCGCCGCGATAGAACGACTCGCCATCGCTGCGCGCGATTTCCGCGAGCGTGTCCGCCTGCGCCGGGAAGCGGAACACCTCGCCGGCTTTCGGCGCGCGACCGTCGGGCAAAAACGGCGCGAAGTCGGGGAACGCGTCGACGGCGATGTCGCGCGGCGCGCGCGCCCAGTCCGCCGCGGTGAACGGCGCCACCGCGAAGCCGTCGCGGGCATAGCCGATGGCGGCGTCGAACAGCCGCGCGAACGGCAGTCGCCCGAAGCGCCGCGACAACTCCGCCCACGCGCCGACGCAGCCCGGCACCGTGACCGCGCCCCAGCCGCGCAACGGGATTTCATCCAAGCCGGCGAAGTCGTCCAGACTCGCATTCGCCGGACTGCGCCCGGACGCGTTCAAGCCATGCGGCCGCGCGCCGTCCCACACCACGGCGAACGCGTCGCCGCCGATGCCGTTGCTGCTCGGCTCGACCACGGTCAACGTGATCGCCGCCGCCACCGCCGCATCCACCGCATTGCCGCCGCCGCGCAACGCATCCACCCCCGCCGCCACCGCCAACGGCTGCGAAGTCGCCACCACATTGCGCGCCATCACCGGCATCCGCGCGCTGGGGTAAGGGGTGGCGAAGTCGAGGGATGGCATGGGGGGTTGCGATGAAATGCGCGGTGCGGACGCGTGATTATAGCGAGAATGTCGCGCTTGCAGAATCGCTTGACATTGTTCGGGGTGATCGTTTTAATTCCGCTCGTCAAGATTTACATCAACAGAACCCGCCTGTCGGGTCGCCTGTTGAATACAACAGCGTTTTTACCCGAACGGCGCACGCCCAACGGGGCAAATAGGCAGGAATTTCACTTTCTGTTGATGTGATCTTGACAACGACCCGGCACCCGTGGGTGTCCGGAAGTTGCCAACGGTCACTGACGGAAATGCTGCGCCAATTCGTTTTCAAGCCGAACACGCTGTATCACGGTGACTGTTTGGATGTGATGAGCGGTTGGGAGACTGGTTGCGTCGATCTCATCTACCTCGACCCGCCGTTCAACTCCAGCGCCAAATACAGCGTCATATACGGCAAGGATTCCGCTGGCAAACCGCGCGACGAACCGGCGCAGTTCACCGCATTCAAAGACACTTGGTTTTGGAACGCCGCCGCCGCCCGGCGCGTGCATGAAATCAGCCGCGCGACCGCGCATCCGGCGCACAAGGCGATCAAAGGGCTGGCGGCGATGCTGCCCGAAACCGGAATGCTCGCGTATTTGGTTTATATGGCGGATCGAATTGCAACGATGCGTCGCGTGTTGAAAGACACTGGAAGTTTGTACTTGCATTGCGATTCGACCGCGTCGCATTACTTGAAAATTGTGATGGACGAAATTTTTGGGAAAAGAAATTTTCGCAACGAAATAATTTGGTTCTATCCGCACCTGAGTTCAGCGAAAAGGCATTTCCCAAGAAAACATGATTCGGTGTTTTTTTATACAGCAAGCGATTCGTACACTTTCAATGCCGATGATGTTCGCGAAACATACGACGAGCAAACCTTAAAGCGATACAAAAAGCCGGTTGTTTTCCCTGGCGGGTATCAAGCAAAACCAAACCCGAAAGGCAGAATGCCGTATGACGTTTGGCAGATTCCATTGATTAGGAATGTATCAAAAGAGAAACTGGGTTATCCGACTCAAAAACCCGTCGCGTTATTAGAGCGAATCGTCGCTGTGTCCTCCAACGAAGGCGACATCGTGTTGGACCCATTCTGCGGCTGCGGCACCACCGCCGAAGCGGCGTACAAACTCAAGCGCAAGTTGATCGGCATCGACATTTCGCCGTATGCGATCACGCGCGTTTGCCGCGATCGGTTGAAGCACGCCGGAGGCGTGTCCATCCAAGGACTGCCGACCGACATGAAAAGCACGCGCGCGATGGCCGAAGGCGACCGTTTTTTATTCGAGCAATGGGCGGTCACCACCTTGCCCGGATTCGAGCCGAACGAGAAGCAAACCGGCGACGGTGGAATCGACGGTCGCGGCTACTTGCTCCATTCGCCGGAAGGTGAAGAAGGTCGTTGCGTGGTGCAAGTCAAAAGCGGCGGCTACACGCCGGACAATCTGCGCGCGTTGCTGTCGAAGATCACCGGCGGTCACGCTAGTTTGGGGATTTTCGTGACGATGGAGAAGATGGGCGACACCAAGACCGCGCGCGCCTGCGCCGCCGACGCCGGACAACTCCAAGAAGGCGCCAAGACCTTCGACCGCATGATGTTCTGGTCGATGGAGGAATACTTCGCCAACGCCCAACTGCAACTCCCCGCCATGGCGCACCCGCGCACCGGCAAAGCGATGTCGCCGGACGCGGTGCCGGTGGACTGACCGCAAGCTACTTGGCGGACGAACGCTTGACATCGGCGCGGAAAAGACCGATAGTCAGCCGCTCTCGCCACCCGCTTCTTTGGATTATTAATCAATGGTCAACCAATACATCAACGTCACCAACGCGGAGAATGTCGTTCTCATCAAGGCATCTCTGGATGCGTTCATTACGCAGGAAGAGTCGAAAGTGTATGTCTCTTGTTGTCCTGCTTTTGATTTGTATAGCCAAGGCGAGACCAAAAAGGAGGCTAGAGACAACATCATCGAAGCAACCGAGTTGTTGTTCGAGACTTGCATCGAAGATCAAACTTTGGATCAAATGCTGGCGAACTACGGATTCCATCCGGCAAAAAAGCGGCGCACCAAGAAAGTCGAGGCGCCACCCGAATTCAAGGACTCCGAGCCGTTCAAGATTCCGGTTGAATTGCCGATGATGGCGTACGGCTGATGGACAAACTGCCGATTGTCAGCGGACGAGAGTTGGTGGAGTTCTTCAAACAACACGGCTTCGCACAAAGAAGCCGAAAACGGGGCAGCCACATCACGCTGACGAAAAGCGGCGCGCTTCGCCCGCTGGTGATTCCCGATCGCAAGAATTTGAAGCCGGGCATAATCAAAAGCAACCTGCGCACCGCCGGCATTTCCCGCGCAACGTTTATCGCCGCAATTCGCAAGCGAAAAAAGTAATCCGGCGACAAGTTCCCCTGCTACACCTCCGGCGCAGCCGCGCTCGCGTGCTGTTTCGCACGCCGCGACTCCAGCGGCGCCAGCAGCAGCGACATCATCGGCGGCACGATCAGCAGGGTGATGATCGCCGACAGACTCAAGCCGCCGACCACCACCGAGCCCAAGCCGCGGTAGAGTTCCGAGCCGGCGCCGGGGAACAGCACCAGCGGCAGCATGCCGAACACGCTGGTCAAGGTGGACATGAAGATCGGGCGGATGCGGTTGCGCGTGGCGAGGCGGATGGCTTCGTCGGCCGGCTTGTTGTCGTGGCGGATGTGGTGCAGGGTTTGGTGCACCAGCAGGATCGCGTTGTTGACCACGATGCCGATGAGGATGACGAAGCCGAGCATGGTCAGCATGTCGAGCGCTTGATAGGTGTATAGATTGAGCGCGGCGAGGCCGGCGAAGCCGCCGGCGGCGGCGACCGGCACCGAGAGCAGGATGATCAGCGGATAGATGAAACTCTCGAACAGCACCGCCATCACCAAGAACACGATGACCAGCGACAGCGCGAGGTTGATCGCCATCGCGCTGCTGGTCTCGACCAACTTGTCGGCGGTGCCGGCGATGCGCATCTTGACGCCGGCGGGCAAGCCTTCGACGCGCAGCGGCGCGACCACTTCGTCGCGGATCAAGTCGATCGCCGACTCGAGCGGCAGCGTCTGTCCCGGGCGCACCTCCAGCGTGATCGTGCGGAATCTTTCGCGGTGGCGGATCTCGGTCGGGCCGGCGGTGAGTTCGATGTCGGCCACCGACGACGCCGGCACAACGCGCCCGGCGGGAGTCACGATCGGCAAACTGCCGATGCCCTGGGTGCGGCTGACCGCGCCGTCGTCGCCCTTGATCACGATGTCCATCAACTTGCCGTCCACGGTGGACTGCGCCGCGCGCAAGCCGTCGTTGAAGGCGTCGATCGTTCGCGCCAAGTCGAGCGCGGTCACGCCGCTGTCGGACAAGCGCAGGCGATGCGGGATGACGCGCACCTCCGGCGCGCCCAACTCGAGTCCGGGCAGCGGTCGCCATTCGTGTCCGGCGGCGCGCGGGAACAGCGCGACCACGCGGCCGAAGGCGCGGTTGGCGACTTGCAGCACGTGGTCGAGGTTCGGTCCGGAGATATCCACCTCGATGCGCCGTCCGCCGCCGATGCCGCGGCCGAAGATCGACGGCTGCGCGATGAAGCCGAAGGTGCCCGGCTCGCGGAACACCGGCTCGCTCAAAATCGGCTTGAGTTCGGCGACGCGCGAAGGCGTCAGCGCGGCGGCGCCGAGGAAGGTGCGCGCGCGCGTGGCGACATAGAAGAAGCGGTCGATCTTCGGCGGCTCATCGTCCGCCGATATATCGTTCGCGTCGCGCGCCCACAGATGCCGCGTCTCGTTCTCGATGCCCTCGGCGATGCGCGTGGTGGTCTCCAGGTTGTAGCCCGGCGGCGGGATGATGATGCCGAACAGCAGATTGCGATTGCCCTCCGGCAAGTACTCCAACTTCGGCAGCAACTGCCACGCGCCGAACGATGCGACCGCGGTGACCGCGACGGTGATCGCCAGCGCGCGCATGCGGCTGCGCACCACGCCGTCGGTGAAGGCGATGATCGCGCCGGCGAAGGCGTGCGCGACGCGGTCGACGAGCGGCAAGCGAATCGTGCGCGTGCTCGCCTGCGCCTCGCGCAGCAGCCGCTGCGACAGCGCCGGGATGACCGTGATCGAGACCAGCAGCGAGAGCGTCACCGAGACCGAGATCGCGACCGCGATGTCGCGGAACAACTGCCCGGCCTCGAGCTGCATCACCAAAATCGGAATGAACACCATCACCGTGGTCAGCGCCGACACCAGCACCGCGCCCCACACTTGCTGCGCGCCCAAGTACGCCGCGCGCGCGTTGGAATAACCGGCCTCCTTGTGGCGATAGATGTTCTCCAGCACGACGATCGCGGCGTCCACCACCATGCCGACCGCGAACGCCAGCCCGGCGAGCGAGATGACGTTGATCGAGCGCCCAAGCGCCGCCATCGCTACGAACGCGCCGACCACCGACACCGGAATCGCCAGCGAGATCACCACGGTGGCGCGCACCGAGCGCAGGAACAGCAGCAGGATCAGCGCCGCCAGCGTGCCGCCGACCCAGATGTTCTGCTGCACCAGTTCGATCGCCGAGTTGATGTACACGGTCTCGTCGTACACCTGCCGCAGCGTCAGCCCGGCCTCGGGCACGGCGTGCGCCGACAAGTCGTCGACCGCCTCGCGGATGCCGCGCATGGTCTCGATCACGTTGGCGCCGGTCTGGCGGGTGGCGTTGAACGCCATCGACGCGCGCCCTTGCATGCGGATGGTGGCGCCGGGCTTCTTGTGGCCGAATCGCACCTGCGCGATGTCGCCGACGGTGACCCGTCCGCCGCCGCCGTCGTTGCCGCGCAGCAGCACCTCGCGGATGACGCCGAGGTCGTTCAACTCGCCTTCGGTGCGCACCACATAGCGGCGCTTGCCTTCATCAATGTCGCCGGCGCCGAGCGAGATATTGGCGTTGGCGAGCGCGTCGGCGAGCAAGCCGACGGTGATGCGATAGCGCGCCAGCGCGTCGGGATCGACGACCACATGGATCTCGCGCTCGCTGCCGCCGTACACATTGACCTCGCCGACGCCGGGCACGCGCTCGATGCGCTCCTTGACCACGTCGTCGACGAAGTCGCCGAACTCATGCACCGGGCGCGGGTCGTTCGGGTCGAGATGGTTGATGATGAACCACGCGATCGCGTTGTCGTCGCTGCCGGCGGTCTCGAGCGTCGGCTGATCGACCTCGTCGGGATAGCGCGCGACTTGATCGAGTCGGTTGGCGACCAGCAGCAGCGCGCGGTCCATGTTGGTGCCGACCTTGAACTCCAGCGTGATGCGCCCGCGCCCGAGCTCCGAGCGTCCGGTGATGCTGCGCACGCCCTCGAGCCCGGCGAGTTTCTCCTCCTGGCGATTGACGATCTCGCGCTCGACCTCCGCCGGCGCCGCGCCGAACCATTCGGTGTTGATGGTGATCACCGGCCGGTTGACGTCCGGCGCGAGTTGGATCGGGATGGTCTGCAACGCGACCAACCCGAACAACACCACCAGCAAAACCGCGGCGATAACCGCAATCGGCCGCTCGATCGCGCTGCGGATCAGATTCATCGAATCATCGCGGCGGCGCGCAATGACGGCAAAAAGTGAGCGTGCCTTCGGCGCGCTGCGTTAACAGAATGAACGTGCTCTCCACTGTCGTTCCCGCAACCATCTCCCGCGCCGTCATTGCCGCAGTCATCCCCCCCGCCGTCATTCCCGCAGTCTGTAAGCGGGAATCTCTTTTTCTTTTCGTTACCACCGCGCCAGAGTTCAAATTGCCATCCATGGCAACTGGATTCCCCGCATCCCTGCGGGAATGACGGCAAAGAGCGGCTCGCTGCGCTCGCGCACGGTCGAAAGCGAGCACGCCCTTCGAGCGTGTCCGTGTTGCGCGAGCGAAGCGAGCCACTTATCACCGTCATTGCGCCGGCGCGATGCGCACCGGTTGGTTCGGCGTCAGCCGCTCGTTGCCGCGCACCACCGTCAAGTCGCCTGCGCTTAGTCCGTCGAGCACTTCGAGTCGCTCGCCGCTGGAGGCGCCGGTGGTGATGTCGCGCAGCGCGGCGACGCCGTCGGCGACGACGAACACGATCGCGCCGCCGGCGCGGCGCACCACCGCGTCCTTGTGCACCGAGACGATGTCGCGCGCGGCGCCGGCGGGGATCAGCACGGTCACGCTCTGCTGCGCCGCCAATCTGCCGGCGGCGGCGTCGAAGTCGGCGACGAAACGCACCCGCCGCGTGCGCGTGCGCGGGTCTTCCTCGGCGACGATCGCGCGCACTTCGGCGCGGTGGCGGCTGGCGTTGTCGAGCAGCAACTCGACCGCCGTGCCGGGGCTAAGTCCGCCGAGGCGGCCGTACGGCACGTCGGCTTCGACTTCGAGTCGTTGGTCGGAGACCAGTCGCGCCGCCGCTTGACCGCGCTGCAGGTAGTCGCCGACTTCGGCCAGCCGCGCGGTGACCGCGCCGGCGAACGGCGCGGTGATGACCGCGTAGCCGAGTTCCAACTCCGCCAGCGCGAGTTGCGCCGCGCCGCTCTCGATCGCCGCCGACGCCTCGCGCAAACGCGCCGCGGCGATGTTGTGGCGATGCTGCGCGTCGTCGTATGCGGCGCGGCTGACCGCCGCCGAATCGGCCAGTTCGCTCAGCCGCTCGACCTCCTGACGCGCCAGCGCCAACTGCGCCTCGGCGGTCTTGCGCCGCGCCTCGGCTTCGGCGCGCTGCGCCCTCGCCAGCCGCGCGCGCAGCCGCAAGTCGGCGGCGTCGATCCGCGCCAGCGGCTGGTTGCGACGCACCCGATCGCCGACCTCGACCAGCATCCGCGACACCGTGCCGGCGATGCGCGCGGTGGCGGCGCCGGACTGCTTCGCCACCAGTTTGCCGATGACCGGCACGGTCTGCGTG
>JBPCXC010000205.1:0-1693 GCA_051008875.1 bacterium | reverse complement strand
CTTGCAGTCTTTCGCGTAGACGTCCTGGTGGTTGGTGTAGACCGTCTTGGTGACCTTGGTCGTCCACACGCCATCAGCATCCTTCACGACCTTGCGCAGGTAGAAGTTCTGGATCGGCAGATGATTCTTGCCGTAGCGGTATCGCCCGCGCACCGAGTCGAAGTCGGCGCGCTGCATCGCCGCGCGCAACGCATCGGCGTCTGCGAGGTCGCCGCCGGTGGCTTGCAGCGCGCTGTTGATCAGCATGATGCTGTCATACGACTGCGCCGCGTAGAACGACGGATAGGTGCCGTGGTGCGCCTTGAAGTCGGCGACGAACTTAGCATTCGCCGGGGTGTCGAGATCGGGCGCCCAGAACATCGTGCTCTTCGAGCCGAGCACGCCTTCGATCTTGGCGGCTTGGAGTTTCGGCAGCGAGATCGAGTCGACCGTGAACACGCTGTACAGCGGCAACGCCTCGCGCAAACCGGCCTGCTGATACTGCTTGATGAACGCGCCGCCGGCGCTGCCCGGATAGAACACGAACAAGCCCTCCGCGCCCGACGCCTTCGCCTTGGCGAGTTCGGCGGAGAAGTCCAACTGCTTGTCCTTGCCCCACTTGGTCAAGTCGCGCCCGATCACTTCGCCGCGGAAAGTGCGCTCGACTCCGGCCGCCATGTTCTTGCCGGCGGCGTAGTTCGGCACGATCACATACAACGACTTCACGCCGCGCTGGTTGAGCACCTCGCCGAGCGCCATCGGCGTCTGGTCGTTCTGCCACGAGGTCGAGAAGAAGTTGCGATGGCAGCCCTTGCCGGCGAGTTGCGACGGACCGGCGTTGGCGCTGATCAAGAACTTGCCGGCGTCGAACACCGTCTTGCTCGAGGCGAGCAGCACATGCGACCAGATGTAGCCGGCGACGAAATCAACCCGATCGCGCTTGATCAACTTGTCGGTCTTCTGCTTGCCGATCTCGGGCTTGAAGCCGTCGTCCTCGAAGATCACCTCGATCTCGCGCCCGGCCATCGCGCCGCCGAGATGATCGACCGCGAGATCGACCGCCTTCTTCATATCCTCCCCAATCACCCCCGCCGGCGTGGTCAAGGTGGTGACAAACCCGATCTTAACCCGCTCCTGCCCACTCGCCGGCAACGCGACCAACGCCACCAACAAGCCGCCGACGACGACTTTTCCGCCGATGAATTTTCGATTGGTGATCATGCGATTTCCCCTGTGTGTTTGGATTGATGTTTTGATTGTTCGATTGGCGCATCGCGCGCGGCGCGATCGATCGATGCATTCTAGCCCAGCGCGCCAAGCGGCGCAACGCCATGCGCGCTACTTCGCGGCGCGCAGATTCTCGATCACCATCGCGATGCCTTGGCCGACGCCGATGCACATCGCGCACATCGCATAGCGCCCGCGCCGACGCTGCAACTGCCGCATCACGGTGGTCACCAGCCGCGCGCCGCTCATGCCGAGCGGATGCCCGAGCGCGATCGCGCCGCCGTTGGGATTGACCTGCGCGGCGTCGTCGGCGAGTCCGAGATGGCGGGTGACCGCCAGCACTTGCGCGGCGAAGGCTTCGTTCAACTCGATCGCATCCATGTCGCGCAACGCAAGGCCGCTGCGCGCCAGCGCCTGGTCGATCGCCGCCGCCGGCGCGAAACCCATGATGCGCGGCTCGATGCCGACGCTCGCCGTCGTCAGCACG
>JBPCXC010000204.1:0-8500 GCA_051008875.1 bacterium | reverse complement strand
CGTCCATGCAGATCAAGTGGTCGAAGCGGCTGAAGTCGTCGTCGCGCACCTGGCGGGCCCGTCCCGGCAGGACCACCTCATGCTGGGCCGCGACCGCTTGCGACCGCGGGTCGGGCGGATCGCCCGCGTGCCAGCCGCCGACGCCGGCGCTGTCCACCGAGAACGCCGCCGTCAGACCGGCCTTCTCCGCTTCGCGCTCGAGAACGCCCTGCGCCGTCGGTGAGCGGCAGATGTTGCCGAGGCAGACGAACAGCACGCGATGCGCGATGATGATGTCGCCGTCGTCATCCTGCGCGATCGTGTCATCGTCATCCTGCGCGATCATGTTGCCGTCGTCCTGCGCGATCATGTCATCGTCATCCGCGATCGTGTCATCGTCATCCGCGATCATGTCGCCGCCGTCATCCGCGATCATGCCGCCGTCATCCGCGCGCCAATCTGATCACCGACCGCTCGGCGTGCAGTTGGCGCATGATCGCCGCCAGATGCGTGCGCCCGGTGACCTCGATGGTGAACGACATGCTCGAGGTGTCGTGGTGCTGCGGCTCGACCTGCAGGTTGTTGATGTTGGCTTCGTGCTCGGCGATGATGTTGCTGACGCGGGCGAGCACGCCGGGCTGGTTGCGCGTCTCCATCTTGACGATCACCTGGAACTTGCCGCGCGTCGCCGGCGACCACGCCAGATGGAAGTAGTTGTCCGGGCGGCGCGCGAACTCGCGGCTGTTGGGGCAGTTGGCGCGATGCACCACCAGCCCGCGGCCGCTGGTCAGCGTGCCGATGATCGGGTCGCCGGGAATCGGATGGCAGCAGTTGGCGTGCGTCACCAGCAGCCGCTCGGTGCCTTCGATGGTCATGGTCGCGCCGTGGTCGGCGTCGCTCGGCGCGTGGTCGCTGGTCTCGGCGATCAACTGCTTCGCCACCAGCATCGGATAGCGCTTGCCGAAGCCGATGTCGCTCAGCAGTTGCGTCCAATCGTCCAGCGCCAAGTGCTGCAGCAGCGCGACCTTGTGCGCGCTCGGAATGCGCAGCCGCCGATAGCCTTGCTGGGCGAGCGACTGCTTCAGCAGTTTGCGGCCGACGCGGAACGCGTCCTTGCTCTCTTGCTGATTGACGAAATGGCGAATCGACGCGCGCGTCTTCGGCGTCGCCGCGTAGCCGAGCCAAGTCAGTTGCGGACGCGCGCTGCGCGAGGTGATGATCTCGACGCGGTCGCCGTTGGCGAGCGCGCCGTGCAGCGGCACCATCTGCTGGTTGATGCGCGCGCCGATGCAGCGGTTGCCGACGTCGGTGTGCACCGCGTAGGCGAAGTCGAGCGCGGTGGCGCCGCGCGGCAGGCGCTTGATGTCGCCCTTGGGGGTGAACACATAGACCTGGTCGGGGAACAGGTCGGCCTTGAGATGCTCGAGGAACTCGCCCAAGTCGAGCGTGCTCTGCTGCGACTCGAGGAAACTGCTGAGCCACGCCTGCGCCAGTTGCTGCGGCGCGTGCTCGCCGGTGGTGTCGGTCTTGTACAGCCAGTGCGACGCCACCCCCTTCTCGGCGACGCGATGCATCGCGCGGCTGCGGATCTGCACCTCCACCGACTGCCCGAACGGACCGATGACCACGGTGTGCAGCGACTGATAGCCGTTGACCTTGGGGATCGCGATGTAGTCCTTGAAACTCTCCGCGCGCGGCTTGTACAAGCGGTGGATCACGCCGAGCGCGTTGTAGCATTGCGCGCGGCTGTCGGCGACCACGCGGATGGCGTTGATGTCCTGCACATCCTTGAGCAGCAGTTTCTTCTGCTGCATCTTGCGATAGATGCTGTAGATGTCCTTCTCGCGTCCATGCACCTCGGCGGCGATGCCGGCGCGCTCGAGTTCGCCGTGGATGCTCGCGCAGGCCTCGTCGAGCACCGACTTGCGCCCGCGCTTGTTGCTGTTGAGCCGCTTGGAGATGGCGTTGTATCGTTTCGGATAGAGCGTGCGCAGACTCAAGTCCTCGAGTTTCTGCGCCAAGTCGCGCATGCCGAGCCGGTTGGCGATCGGCGCGTAGATCTCCAGCGTCTGGCGCGCCACGCGGCGCTTCTTCTCCTCCTTCAGCGAGCCGAGCGTGCGCATGTTGTGCAGGCGGTCGGAGAGTTTGATGATGATGACGCGGATGTCGGTCGCGGTCGCCATGAACATCTTGCGGAACGAGGCGGCTTCGGCGTGCTCCTTCGGCTGTTGCTCGAGTTGGCTGACTTTGCTGACGCCGTCCACCAACTTGGCGACGTCGTCGCCGAATCGCTCGGCGAGTTGCGCTAAGGTGATGTCGGTGTCCTCGACCACGTCGTGCAGCACCGCGGCGATGATGGTGCGGCTGTCCATCCGCATCTCGCCGAGGATGCGTGCCACCGCCAGCGGGTGGTGGATGTACGCCTCGCCGCTGGCGCGGGTCTGGCCGTGATGCGCCTCGGCGCCGAATCTGCAGGCGTCGCGGATGTTGTCCACCGCCTGCGAGTCGAGATAGCCGCCCAAGTATTCGAGCAAGTCGCGCTCGCCGTCGCGGCGGGCGCGCGGCATGCGCAATGCGCGAGCGGCGCGCGGCGTCGCCGAATCAGGCGCCGGCGAATTCGCCGCGTTCGCCGGGTTCAGCGCGACATCAGTCGAATCCGGCGCGACCGAATCGGACGGCGGCGCGACCGAATCCGGTGCTGCCGAATCGGGCGGCGTCGGCGTGGCGGGGTCAGCCGTCTGACGCTTCCACCGGCGGTTCAGCGGCAGTCGGCTCGCCACGGGGGGGCTCTTGGGGGTCGCGCGGTTCATCGCCATCACCGCTGTCGTTGTTGGTGTCGTCAGTGTCGTCAGTGTCGTCAGTGTCGTCGGCGTTCGCCGCGCGGTCGTCGCCGTCGCCATCGCTTTCGTCGTCAGTGTCGTCAGTGTCATCCGCGCCGAAGGTCAGTTCGGGCACCGCCGGCGCCTCTTCGAGGATCGACGGACCGATCTCGCCGGCGGCGATCTCGCGTAGCGCCAGCACCGTCGGCTTGTCGTTGTCCACCGCGACTTTCGGCTCGGCGCCGAGAATCAACTGGCGCGCGCGCTTGGCGGCGATCAACACCAGTTGAAAGCGATTGTCCACATGCTCTAAGCAATCGGTAACGGTCACGCGCGCCATATTAAGACTCCAGACATTTTAAGATTCAAATAGATGCTAACAATTAAAAATCAAGCCGAGCGTTCGCTGAACGCCGGCAACAAAGATTCGAGCGCGGCGAGCGCGTCTTCGAATCGGTCGTTGAAGATGATGTGATCATACTCGTCCTTGTGGCTCATTTCATCCCGCGCCGCGCGCATGCGCGCGGCGATGACTTCGTCGGCGTCGCGCCGGCGCGCCCGCAGCCGATCTTCGAGCGCCTGCAACGACGGCGGCATCACGAACACCGAGCGCGCCGCGGGGAATCGGCGCCGCACCGCGCGCGCGCCCTGCCAATCGATGTCGAGGATAGCATGTCGGCCGCGCGAAATCAGCGCCTCGACCGCCTGCGCCGAAGTGCCGTAGCGGTTGCCGAACACGGTGGCGTGCTCGATGAAGCGGTTTTGCGCGATCATTTCCTCGAACTCGTCCTCGCCGACGAAGTGGTAGTCGACGCCGTCGGTCTCGCCCGGTCGGCGCGCGCGGGTGGTGTGCGACACCGCCAGCGCCGCGTCCGGTCGGCGTTCGACCAGTTTGCGCGCCAGCGAAGTCTTGCCCGCGCCCGACGGCGCCGACAAAATCAGCACGCCGCCCGAAGCCGAATGCGTCGCGCCTGCGCTCACGCCGCGCGGTGGGTTCGCTCGAACGCCTGCAAGTCGTCGAGCGACTCGACGAAGTTGCAGGTGCGATAGTCGAAGCCGGCTTCGATGGTCGGCTTGACCGCGTGGAAATACGGCGACACGTCGAAGTCGCGCGGCGCGTACAAACTGTGGTGGCGGATGTGCAGAATCTCCTGCACGCTGTAGTGGTAGTCGGACAGCACGGTCTTGGTGTTGACCAGCGGCAGGATCGGATAGCGAATCGCTTGGAACGCCTTGGCGATCATTGCCGAGCAGATCACCTTGGACAAGTCGCCGCTGCCGATGTTGAGTTTGCTGCGGCGATGCTGCTCCGGCGTCGGCACATGCCCGCGGATGAAAACCCAAGCGAGATCGTAGATGTGCCGCATGTCGTATTGCAAGCCGAGGCTGTCGATCATGATCCCGATCACCGCGTCGCGATCCTCGTCGCGCAAGTTGACCGCGCGGCAGATGCGGGTGTTGAAGCCCTGGTACTTCGACAGCGGCGAGGCGATCACGCCTTCGAGCATCTCGGCTTCGATCAGCGGGCACGGCTCGCCGTCGGCGGCGAACTTGCGCGTCGCGGCTCCGGCGTAGAACGCGCAGTGCGACCAAGTCGAGCGAGTCAGGTACTTGATCGCGGTGCTGATGCGGGTGTTGCCGTCCACCAACAGGATGTCGCCGGGGCGCAGGCAGGATTCGAGCGCCGGCATGTCATAGGTGCAGACTGGCCGATAGCCCGGAATCTGCGCGCCGAGATAGCCGCTGAAGCGCATGCCGAGCGCGCGCAAGATACGGTCGAGTCGTCGTTGCATGCGCCCGCCGAGCGGCCGGTCGAGCAACGAGAAGATGAAAGCGATGCCTCGACCGAAGCGTGTTAGCAGCCACTTTAATGCGTCGAACACTACGCCGAACAATGCGCGCACGCCTTCGCCAAGAAGCCACGCCGCGCCACGCCAACCGCCGGGTGCGTTCTTCGATTGAGCGCGTACTTCAGCGAAACGCGCGACAAAGCGCGCCCGCATCGCCGCGACCGCCACCACCGATCGCGCGCCGATGCCGCGCGCGCGGTGCTCGTCGTCGGCGCGGTCAGGATGCCGCATCGCTTCGATGATAGGGCGAGTGTCGCCGCACCGCGCTGATGTATTGTTTCACCCCGGTTTTTTCATGATCGACGAATTGCTCGATCGCCCGCGAAAAAGAATCCTGCGCCATCCAATGCAGCGATCGAGTGCGCACCGGCGCGAACCCGCGCGCGATTTTGTGTTCGCCCTGCGCGCCGGGATCGAATCGCCGCAAGCCGCGCTCGATGCAGATCTCGATGCCTTGATAATAGCACGCCTCGAAGTGCAGGCAGTCGATCGTCTCGCGGCAGCCCCAGTGGCGCCCGTATAAAGTGTGGTCGTCGAGATACATCAGCGCCGCCGCCACCGCCGCATCGTCGCGTCGCGCGATCACCAACTGCATCTGCTCGCCGAGAATCACCGCAGCCTCGGCGAAGAACGCGCGGTTGAACGCCGGGCGACCGTATTTGCGCTGATAGATGCCGCGATACAACGCGCTGAAATCATCCCAGTCGCGCGCGCTGGCGGTGCATCCGTCGAGGCGTTGAATCGCCACCCCGCTGGCGCGTGCGCGGGCGCGTTCGTGGCGAATGTTCTTGCGCTTCTTCGCCTTCAACGTGGCGAGGAACTGCTCGAAATCCTCGTAGCCGCGGTTATGCCAATGGAACTGGCAGTCGGCGCGCGACACCGCGTCGGCGGTGCGCAACGACTCGAACTCGTCGTCGGCGACGAACAAACTATGCAGACCGCTAAAAGCCCCGCGGCGCATCAACTCGCGCGCGCCGCCAAGCAACGCGCCGACGATGCGCGCGCCGCTTTCGGACTGCGCGTCGTCGCGCGTCAAAATGCGCTGCCCCGAAGCCGGCGTGAACGGAATGGCGTTGACCAACTTCGGGTAATACGCGATGCCGGCGCGGTGGAATGCCTCCGCCCAAGCGTGGTCGAACACGAACTCGCCCCACGAGTTGCGCTTTTCGTACAACGGCATCGCGCCGACCAACTCGTCGCCGTCGAAGCAGCCGAGATGGCGCGCGATCCAGCCGGCGCGCGCGCCGCCGCAGCCGTGCCGCTCCATCGCCGACAGTAGTTCGTGGCGCAGAAACGGATAGCGATCGCGCACCATCGCATTCCACCGCCGCGCGTCCAAGCCGTCGATGCTAGGGAAGATTTTGATTTTCACTGACTTTCGAATCCGGCACTCGGCGGCGCGCCATTCTATCGCGCCGCCGCCGACGCGGCAATCGCGCCGACGCGGATTGGCTATAATCGCGCCCGACGGCGGCGGCGTGTGCTAGAATTTTTATTCCGCGCCGCTTGTTCGCACCGCCTTCTTCGTACTCGGCGCGAACTCGGCGACCGACTCGATTCAAACCGCCAGCACGACGACACTATTAACCAATCGCGCGCGACCGACCCGTGACTTCCGCCACCACCTCATTCAGCGACCGCGACGGCGAAATCTGGCTCGACGGCGAGTTCGTTCCGTGGCGCGAGGCGAAGGTGCATGTGCTGACCCACACGCTGCATTACGGGCTCGGCGTGTTCGAGGGCGTGCGCGCCTACGCCGCCGACGACGGCACCGCGATCTTCCGCCTGCGCGACCACACCGAGCGACTGCTGCGCTCGGCGCACATCCTCAACATGAAGATTCCATACGACGTCGAGACGCTGATGGCGGCGCAGCGCGAGGCGGTCAAGCGCAACAATCTGGCGGCGGCGTACATCCGGCCGATGGCGTTCTACGGCGCCGAGGGCATGGGCATCCGCGCCGACTCCTTACGCGTGCATGTCACCATCGCGGCGTGGGAATGGGGCTCGTATCTGGGCGAGGAGAACATGCGCAACGGCATCCGCGTGCGGGTGTCGTCGTATGCGCGCCATCACGTCAACGTCAGCATGTGCCGCGCCAAGGCGAACGGGCACTACATCAACTCCATCCTCGCCCTCGCCGAAGCGGTCGACACCGGCTACGACGAGGCGCTGCTGCTCGACACCGACGGCTTCGTCATGGAAGGCAGCGGCGAGAATTTGTTCGTGGTGCGCAACGGCGTGGTCTATACCCCGGAACTGACCTCGGCGCTGGACGGCATCACCCGCGACACAGTGCTGCAACTGCTCGCCGACGACGACTTGGAGGTGGTGCAAAAACGCATCACCCGCGACGAGGTCTATATCTGCGACGAAGCCTTCTTCACCGGCACCGCCGCCGAAGTCACGCCGATCCGCGAACTCGACAACCGCCGCATCGGCGCCGGCACCCGCGGCCCGATCACCGAGCGCATCCAAAGCCGATTCTTCGACGCGGTGTACGGCCGCATCCCGCAACACCGCGAGTGGCTGACTTATGTCTGACTCTTCAGTGCCGCGTCGTGATGTTGATGGCGATGATGATCGCGACGCCGATCGTGGCGCGCGGTCGAACGCCGCGGACGACCGCAACGGCGTGCCCAACGCCGCGCGGCGGGTCGAGATCACCGCCGCCGACTTGCCGCTGCATTGCCCGATGCCGGGCAAGCGGCTGTGGGATTCGCATCCGCGCGTGTTCCTGCCGATCGCCGACAACGGCACGGAAATCTGCCCGTATTGCGGCACGCGTTATTTGCTCGTCGCCGCGGAGTGATCGCGTCGTTGCGGCGCATAACGCCGAGCGACATTGCGGATGACGGCGAAACGAATCTTGATCGTCGCACCCGCGTGGGTCGGCGACATGGTGATGGCGCAGAGTTTGTTGATGGACTTAAAGCGCGCGGCGCCGAGCGCGGCGATTCATGTGTTGGCGCCGACGGCGAGTTTGCCGGTGACGCAGCGGATGGAAGAGGTGACCGAATCGATTGCGTTGCCGCTTGGGCATGGTGAGTTTGGGCTGCGTGTGCGCTACCGACTCGGGCGTGCGTTGCGCGCGTTGCGGTTTGATCGCGCGATTGTTTTGCCGGGTTCGTTTAAGTCGGCGTTGGTGCCGTGGTTTGCGAACATCGCGCAGCGCACCGGCTATGTCGGCGAGCAACGTTTCGGTTTGTTGAACGACATCCGCGCGCTCGACCAGCGCGCGATGCCGATGAATGTGCAGCGCTTCGTCGCGCTCGGTCGCGCGCGCTCGGCGGCGGTGCCGACGGCGGCGGAGTGTCCGCGTCCGGCGTTGCGCGTGGATGCGAGTGAGGCGGCGGAAACGGCGGCGCGGCTTGGCTTGGCGGGCGGTTCATCCGAGTCGGTCATCGCGTTGTGCCCCGGCGCCGAATACGGTCAAGCGAAGCGTTGGCCGGCGGAGCATTTCGCCGAGGTCGCGCGCGCGCAGTTGAGTCGTGGACGACGCGTATGGCTGTTCGGCGCGCACGGCGACCGCGCCATCGCCGCGCGCATCAACCAACTCTGCGACCTGCGCTGCGACGACCTCGCCGGGCGCACCACGCTCGGCGAGGCGATCGACCTGATGTCACTGGCCGACTGCGCGGTCACCAACGACTCCGGACTGATGCACATCGCCGCTGCGGTCGGCTGCCGCGTGATCGCGCTGTACGGCTCATCGAGCGACGCCTTCACCCCGCCGCTGACCGCGCCCGGCCGCTCGCACCGCCTCCGCCTCGGCCTGGACTGCAGCCCGTGCTTCCAGCGCACTTGCCCGCTCGGTCATCTCGATTGCCTGAACAAACTGCTGCCGCAGCG